>JBDTMS010000092.1:0-9749 GCA_039934195.1 Betaproteobacteria bacterium | reverse complement strand
GTAGCGAATGCCCGCCATCACCTCCGCGTTGTCCGCCATCTGCGGCACCCACTTGGGCGACACGAAACTGGTAACTTCGATCGCTTGCAGTCCGGCCTGCGTCAAACGATCGATGAGCTCGATTTTCACGGAAGCGGGTACGACGCCAGGCTCGTTCTGCAAACCGTCGCGCGGACCGACTTCGACGATTTTGACCTGCTGCGGCAACGTCATCGCGAATTCCTCCGGATCGATTCCACTACTCGGCAAACACGATCAGCTGATCGCCTTCCTTGACTTGATCGCCTTTCGCGAAGCGAATGCGCTCGATACTACCTTCGCTGGGTGCCTGAATAGTGTGCTCCATTTTCATCGCCTCGATGATCATCAGCGCCTGTCCCTTGACAACCGTTTCGCCTTCGCGCACCAGCACCTCGATCACATTGCCGGGCATCGGCGCGGTTAAGCGGCCGCCGGCCTCTTCGTCTTCAACGGCATCGTACTCGCGCAGCTTCAGACGATGAGATGCACCTGTCGCGAACACCGTTAGCTCGCGGCCGTTGCGAACAACCGTCGCGCGTACTTTGTCGGAGCCGAGATCGACGATCAGCTCGCCGTTCGCCAGCGCATCGACCGATGCATCGACGTGGCCGCCGGGCAGATCGAGCGACACCTTGCCGTTGCGGTAATGCGCGGTGACCGAAACTTCCGCCTCGCCGTCTTCGAATACGATCGTGTGATGGCTGTCTTGATTCAAACGCCAGCCATCTGCGGCGTTCCACGGCGATCCGGGATCGCCCGAATCTTTTGCCATCGCGTTCGCCTGCTGATCGCTGCGCAGCAGCTCAGACAAAGCAGCGATCGCAAGCATGCGCTGATCTGCCGGCTGCGGCGGCGGCAGCAGCTCGCCGCGATAGCGCTCGATCAGGCCGGTGTCCAGCAACACGGGATTGCGGTCCGCTTCGGCGAATGCGCGGTGCGCGGTAACGTTGGCAAGGAATGAAAGATTCGTCGTGACACCCACGACCTGATATTCGCACAGCGCCGCATGCAGACGCCGCACGGCAGAGGCACGATCCACATCCCAGGCGATCAACTTGGCAATCATCGGATCGTAGTTCACACCGATCTCGTCACCCTGCTGCACACCGGTGTCGACGCGGATATGCGTCGATGGCGCCGGCGAGCGCAGATGAATTATTCGTCCGGCAGCCGGCAGAAAATCGCGCAGCGGGTCTTCCGCGTACACCCGCGCTTCGACGGCATGCCCATTTATGTGCAACTGCTCTTGCGTCATCGGCAGCTCTTGGCCTGCCGCCACGAGCAGCTGCCACTCGACGAGATCCTGACCGCTGATCATCTCGGTGACGGGATGCTCGACCTGCAACCGCGTATTCATCTCCATGAAAAAGAAGTTGCCGGTTTCGTCGGCGATGAATTCCACCGTACCTGCGTTGACGTAGTCGACTGCGCGCGCCGCGGCCAGCGCGGTAGACCCCATCTGGCGCCGGCGCGCCGTGCTCATACCGGGTGCAGGCGCTTCTTCCAGCACTTTCTGATGGCGACGCTGAATCGAGCAATCGCGCTCGAACAAGTAGACCGCGTTGCCGTGCGTGTCCGCGAAAATTTGTATCTCGATGTGACGCGGATGCGCGAGGTATTTTTCCAGCAGCACGCGGTCGTCGCTGAAGCTCGCCGCAGCCTCACGCTTGCCGCCGGCGAGCGCGTCGGCAAATTCGCCAGCCGATCGCACTACACGCATGCCTTTGCCGCCGCCGCCTGCGCTGGCTTTGACGAGAACCGGATAACCGATGCGCTCGGCTTCACGTGTCAGCGATGCGAGATCCTGCAGTTCGCCGTGATAGCCGGGCACCAGCGGCACACCGGCCGCATCCATGATGCTCTTCGCCGCGCTCTTAGACCCCATCGCACGAATCGCGCTCGGCGACGGGCCGATGAATGTGAGGCCGGCGTCGCCGCAGCGCTGTGCAAAGTCGGCGTTTTCAGAAAGAAACCCATAGCCCGGATGCACGGCTTGCGCGCCGGAGCGCTGCGCGATTTCGACGATGCGATCGGCACGCAGATAACTCTCGCGTGCCGGCGGCGGTCCGATGCAGTAGGCCTCATCGCACGCAGCGACATGCAATGCGGCTGCGTCTGCTTCCGAATAGATCGCGACCGTGCGAATGCCGAGCCGCTTGGCTGTGCGCGCAACGCGTACGGCGATCTCGCCGCGATTTGCGATGAGGATCTTATCGAACACTTAAGCTTTCGGCGCGCCGCCGGTCCAGCTCGGCGCGCGCTTGTCGAGAAAAGCGGCGATGCCCTCCTGACCTTCGGGACTGACGCGGATGCGAGCGATGCGCTTCGCCGTTTCTTCGGACAGCGCCTGATCGATCGCCTGCCGCTCGACGTGTGCGATGAGATCTTTCGCCGCCGCCACCGCGAGCGGACCGGCTTTCAACAATTCTCCGGTTATTTTGGCAACCGCCGCGTCGAGATCGGCGGCATCGGTCACGTCATGTACGAGGCCGATACGCAGCGCTTCTTGCGCGTCGAACCGCTCGCCGGTCATGAAGTAGCGCCGCGCATTGCGCGATCCCATCGCAGCGATCACGTACGGGCTGATGACGGACGGAATCATCCCGAGCTTCACTTCGGACAACGAGAACACCGCGCTCGCGCTAGCGAGCGCGATGTCGCAGCACGCCACGAGTCCAACACCGCCGCCGAACGCGGCGCCTTGCACACGCGCGATGGTGGGCTTGCTAAGGGAATTTAGCGTCCGCATCATGCCGGCGAGCGCCAGCGCATCGCGCATGTTTTCCGCTTCCGAATACTGGGATACGCGCTTCATCCAGTTGAGATCTGCGCCCGCCGAAAAGCTTTTCCCCGCGGCGGCCAATACCACGACGCGCACGTCCGGCTTGGCGTCCAGGGCGCGCAGTTGTTCGGTCAGCCGCGCAATCAAAGCGTCGTCGAAGGCATTGTGTACATCCGGCCGGTTCAGCGTGAGCGTCGCTATACCCAGCGGATCGATTTCGAGGTGGACGATCGCATCATTCATGGTGCACCTTGCTGTTGGTCTCGCCTGTGCTCGCCCACTACATGCGAAAGACACCGAACGTCGTCTGCTCGATCGGCGCATTCAAGCTCGCGGAAATCGCAAGCCCGAGCACACGCCGCGTTTCCGCCGGATCGATAACGCCGTCGTCCCACAACCGCGCGCTTGCATAGTACGGGTGGCCTTGATCGTCGAACTGATCGCGAATCGATTTCTTGAACGATTCCTCGTCCTCGCCGCTCCACTTCTTGCCGCCCCGCTCCAGTCCCTCGCGCTTGACGCTGGCCAGAACGCTCGCAGCCTGTTCGCCGCCCATGACCGAGATGCGCGCGTTGGGCCACATCCAGAGAAATCGTGGACTGTACGCACGGCCGCACATGCCGTAGTTGCCGGCGCCGAAGCTGCCGCCGATGATCACGGTGAACTTTGGCACCTGCGCACACGCCACCGCCGTCACCATCTTGGCGCCGTCTTTGGCGATGCCTTGCGCCTCGTATTTTTTGCCGACCATGAAGCCGGTGATGTTCTGCAGAAACACCAGCGGAATGCCGCGCTGCGCGCACAGCTCGATGAAGTGTGCGCCCTTCATCGCCGACTCTGAAAATAGAATTCCGTTATTGGCGACAATGCCGACTGGATAGCCGTGGATGTGCGCAAATCCGCATACCAGGGTTAGGCCGTAGAGCGCCTTGAACTCGTCGAGCTCGCTTGCGTCGACCATGCGCGCGATAACTTCACGCACGTCGTACGGCCGACGCGGATCGGTCGGGATAACCCCGTGCAATTGCGCCGGATCGAACGCCGGCTCGCGCGGCTCGCGCAGCTCGAGGCCGATGATCTTCTTACGATTGAGATGACCGACGATGCGCCGGGTCATTTCCAGCGCATGCCGATCGTCGAGCGCGTAGTGATCGGCGACCCCGGACACGCGCGCGTGAACGTCGGCGCCGCCCAATTCTTCGGCGGTGACGATCTCCCCGGTCGCCGCTTTCAAGAGCGGTGGCCCGGCGAGAAAGATCGTGCCTTGCTCCTTCACGATCACCGTCTCGTCCGACATCGCCGGCACATAAGCACCACCCGCGGTACACGAACCCATCACGACCGCGATCTGCGGAATGCCGAGCGCGGACATATTGGCCTGGTTGAAGAAGATGCGGCCGAAATGCTCGCGGTCGGGAAATACTTCATCCTGGTTCGGCAGGTTGGCGCCGCCGGAATCGACGAGATAGATGCACGGCAGATGATTCTGCTGCGCGATTTCCTGCGCGCGCAGATGCTTTTTCACCGTCATCGGAAAATAGGTGCCGCCTTTCACCGTCGCATCGTTGGCGACGATCATGCACTCGCGCCCGCCGATGCGGCCGATGCCGGTGATGATGCCGGCCGCCGGAACTTGATTGTCGTACATGTTCCAGCCGGCAAATTGCGACAACTCCAGAAACGGGGCACCCGGATCGAGCAGCACGCGCACGCGTTCGCGCGGCAGCAACTTGCCGCGCGCCAGATGTTTCTCGCGCGCAATCTCGCCGCCCCCGGTGCTGATCTGCGCAACTTTTTCGCGCAGATCGGCGACGAGCGTTGCCATCGCGCTGGTGTTGGACTGGAATTCCGCGCTCCGCGGGTCGAGCTTGGTCTTTATTGCAGGCACGCTAGGTAGTCTCGGGCGTGAGCCATTGATCGACCTCGGGCGCGCGATATTGCCTCATCGCTTCGAGCAACGCTTCCGGCTGGTCGGCGGCGAGGACCATGGAGCGATGTACGGCGCGGAGCAGTTTTTCTGCCGCCGCGTGATCGAACAAGGCGAGCAACGGATCGTAGAAGCCCTTCACGTTGAGCAGCCCGCACGGCTTGACGTGTAATCCGAGCTGCGCCCAGGTCAGCGTCTCGCAGAATTCTTCAAAGGTGCCGAAGCCCCCGGGCATCGCGATGAAGCCCTCGGACAGATCCGCCATCATCTGCTTACGCTCGTGCATGCTGTTGACGACATGCAACTCGGTCAGTCCGCGAAATGCGACCTCGCGCCGTTCCAGCATCTCGGGAATGATGCCGATCACTTCGCCCCCCGCGGCAAGCGCCGCTTCGGCGAGCGCGCCCATCAGGCCGACACGTCCCCCACCATATACGACAGTGATTCCCCGCGATGCAAGCAGGCGGCCCATCTGCTGCGCATTGCGGACGTAGATCGGATCGCTGCCGGGGTTCGAGCCGCAGTACACGCAAATGCGGTTGAGCACGGTGCTCAAATCAGAAGCCGCCGCGTTCGAGCCAGCGATCCACTTGGGTCAAACGGTCAGTGCCCCAGAACGGCTCGCCGTCGACGACAATGTACGGCGACCCGAATACGCCGAGGTCGATCGCGGCCTGGGTTTCTTTTTTCAATCGCTCTTTGATCTCAGGCTGCGCAATCGCGAGGACCAGCTCATCAGCGTTGACGTTGAGCGGAGCGAGCGCCGCTGCCGTGTTTTGCGGATCCGAGATGTCTTGCCCATCGACGAAATAGGCGCGGTACAACGCCAGCGCCGCGGTGTCGACCGGAATCGCGCCGGTTTCTTCCAGCCAGTAAACGGCACGCGCAGGCGCTTGCGTCGCGATCGGAAATACCGGCGGCAACTTGAAGTCGATGTCGTAGAAGCGGGCGGTGCGCGCCATATCATTTACGCTGTACGGCCCCTTGAGTGGCAACGAAGGCAGCGGCCCGCCTCCGGTGATCTTGAAGACTGCGCCGAGCAGCATCGGACGCCACGTAACTTCGCGTCCGTGCTTGTGCGCGAGGCTTTTGATCTGGGTTGCGGCGAAGTAGCCGTACGGCGATGCGAAGTCGAAGTAAAACGTGATGGGTTCGGCCATTTATTTTCTCGAGTGCAGCGCACTCACTGGGGGTTCTTCTCGAGTGCACCGCACTCACTGGGGGTTTTCTCGAGCGCACCGGGCTCATTGGAGGGTTCTCGAGCGGGGTGCGTTCACTGAATTTTATGTCGAGCGCAACGCGCTCAACGGGTTTTTACGCGATCGGACCGAGCATACATACAGCGATTAATCGCGATCTATTTCGGCGGAAACGATACGCCGTTCAGTTTCGCCTGCGCTTCGACCAGCGACGGCACCAGGTGCTCGGGCTTGCCGAATCCCAGATTCATTGCAGTCAATAACGTTTGCATCGTCGCGGCAGCCATCGGGCTCGAGACACCGTTGTCGGTCGCCATCTGCGTGTAGTAGCGCACATCCTTGGCGGCGTTCGCAAGACCGAATTTCATGCCTTTGAAATTGCCTTCCAGCGACTGCGCCGCGAGCATCTGAAAGATGCCGGAATTGGCGGCGCCGGTGCTGACCAGATCGAAATATTTGCGCGGGTCGACGCCGAGCTTGACGCAGGCGGTGAGGGCTTCAGCGATCAACGCCATCTGACCGATCGACGCGCAATTGTTGATGAGCTTGATCTTGTGACCGGCGCCGACTTCGCCGACGTGAAAGATGTTTTCGCAGAATGCCTGCAAGATCGGCTCGATTTCTTTGAACGTCTTCTCGTCCGTACCCACCATCGTGTTGAGCTTGCCTTGCTCGGCTTCGACCGGCGTCCGCGCGAGCGGCGCATCGACCAGGCGAACGCTCTTCGATTGCAAATCCTCGGCGATGCGCAAGGTCGAGCTCGGCTGGCTGGTCGAGGTGTCGATGACGATCTGGCCCGAGCGAGCGGTTTCGAGTATGCCCTGCTTGCGGTACACCAGATCTTCCACCTGCGGCGAACCGGTCACGCAGATGATGATGACGTCGGCTGCGTTCACCACTGCGGCGACTTGTTTCGCTTCCTTCGCGCCGCGCTTGATAAGATCGTCCACCGGCTCACGATTGCGATGCCCCATGATCGTGACGGCGTAGCCCTTCTCGACCAGATTCTTCGCCATGCCGTGACCCATCATGCCGACGCCGATGAAGCCAATAGTTTGTTTAGCCATTTCGATATCCGATCCTGGTGCGCGATCAGTGCGCGTTGATCATTTCGACGGCCATCGCCGTCGCTTCGCCGCCGCCAATACACAGCGACGCGACACCCCTCCGCAACCCCTTCTGGCGCAGAGCACCCAATAGCGTGACGAGAATTCTCGCACCAGACGCGCCGATCGGATGACCGAGCGCGCAGGCGCCGCCGTGCACGTTGACGCGGTCGTGCGGCAAACCATGTTCCCGCATCGCCGCCAGCGTAACGACTGCGAACGCTTCGTTGATTTCGTATAGATCGACGTCGCTCGCTTGCCATCCCGTCGCGGCGAACAGCTTGCGAATCGCTGCGACCGGCGCTGTCGTGAACAAGCCGGGCTCTTGCGCGTGCGTCGTGTGCGCAACGATGCGTGCGAGCGGCGTGAGGCCGAGTTTCGTCGCCGTCGATTGTCGCATCAGCACGAGCGCCGCTGCACCGTCGGAGATCGAGCTAGAGTTAGCCGCGGTTACCGTCCCGTCTTTGCGAAACGCCGGCTTGAGTTGCGGAATTTTCTCGAAATTGGCTTTGAACGGCTGCTCATCCTTGTCGATGAAGCGATCGCCCTTACCCGCTTTCAACCCCACCGGCGCCGTTTCCCAAGCGAACGCGCCGTCGTTGTTCGCCTTCTGCGCACGCTCGAGCGAAGCGATTGCGAATGCATCCTGCTCGACGCGCGTGAAATTGAAGGTCGCGGCGCAATCTTCGGCGAAGCTACCCATCAGTCGGCCTTTTTCATACGCGTCTTCCAGGCCATCGAAAAACATATGGTCGATAACCTGCTGGTGGCCCATGCGGTAACCGGCGCGCGCTTTCGGCAGCAGATACGGCGCGTTCGTCATGCTTTCCATGCCCCCTGCGACGATAACTTCGCCACTGGCGGCGAGCAACAGATCGTGCGCAAACATGGCGGCCTTCATCCCGGAGCCGCACATCTTGTTGATCGTCGTGCAGCCAACGCTTAACGGCAAGCCCGCACCGAGACTGGCTTGCCGTGCCGGTGCCTGGCCTTGTCCCGCCGGCAGCACGCAACCCATGATGGTTTCGCTGATTTGCTCCGGCGCCACGCCTGCACGCTCGACCGCCGCGCGAATCGCAATTGCGCCGAGATCCGGTGCAGCAAAATCTTTTAGCTCGCCCTGGAATGCACCCATCGGCGTACGCGCCGCGCCGACGATGACCACTGGATCGGAATTCATCTCTAGCTCCTGCTTGGCATGTGGGACAGGTTTAGCGGGTTTCGTCGAACAGCTCGCGGCCGATCAGCCAACGTCGAATTTCGGATGTGCCGGCGCCGATCTCGTATAGCTTCGCATCGCGCCACAAGCGCCCCGTCGGAAATTCATTCACGTAGCCATTACCGCCCAGACATTGGATCGATTCGCCGGCCATCCAGGTCGCCTTCTCGGCGGCGTACAGAATCGCGCCGGCGGCGTCTTTGCGCGTGACCTCACCGCGATCGCACGCACTGCCGACAGCGTACACGTAAGCCTTGCACGCGTTCATAGTCACGTACAGATCGGCGAGCTTGCCCTGCATGAGCTGGAATTCGCCGATGGATTGCCCGAACTGCTGGCGATCGTGCAGATACGGCACGACCACGTCCATGCACGCCTGCATGATGCCGAGCGGACCTCCGGCAAGCACTGCGCGTTCGAAATCGAGACCGCTCATAAGCACCTGCGCGCCGCGGTTCAGCTCGCCGAGAATGTTTTCCGCCGGGATCTCGCAGTCCTGGAAGATCAGCTCACAGGTATTCGAGCCGCGCATGCCGAGCTTGTCCAGCTTCTGCGCCGTGTAAAATCCCTTGCAGTCTTTCTCGACGATGAATGCCGTGATGCCTTTCGCGCCGGCCGCCGGATCGGTCTTCGCATAGACCACCAGCACATCGGCGTCGGGTCCGTTGGTGATCCACATCTTGTTGCCGTTGAGCATGAAGCGGTCGCTTCTACGCTCCGCACGCAGCCGCATGCTCACGACGTCGGAACCGGCGTTCGGCTCGCTCATCGCCAGCGCACCGACCCAATCGCCCGACACCAGCTTGGGAAGATAGCGGCTCTTTTGCGCAGCGTTGCCGTTGCGGCGAATCTGATTCACCGCGAGGTTCGAATGCGCGCCGTACGAAAGGCCGACCGCGGCCGACGCGCGGCTGATCTCTTCCATCGCCACCACGTGAGCGAGGTAGCCCATATCGCTGCCGCCGAACGCTTCTTCCACCGTGATGCCAAGCAGCCCGATATCGCCGAGCTTGCGCCAGAGATCCGTTGGAAATGCATTGTCGCGATCGATCTGCGCCGCGCGCGGCGCAATCTCAGCGGCGGCAAAGGTGCGCACCGATTCGCGCAGTGCATCGATGGTTTCGCCGAGCCCGAAGTTGAGGCTGGGCAGAGGTCTGGCATCGGGCGCCCGTTTCCCGGTCACGATGTCCCCGTTGTCGATCATGATGTCATCGGTGAGCTTCATCGTTCGCTGTCAGCTTGATAGCTCGTCTGTGCAGATCAGCGGCCTATTATAGACGCGGCGGTGTATCGCATTTTTCGCGGCGTGCGCGGCGGCGAACGCGACCCGATGTTAGCTTAAGCTGCATCCGCGTCTTCAGTGCGGACGCCGCGAGCTTGGGCTACCATGTCATCGACACTTTGTGCTGCCTGACATGCGGCAGCACCACTGCAATCAATCTTCGCGATCTCCGATGAACTCACCCGTGCAGACCGTGGCATCGTTGTCGCCCCC
>JBDTMS010000091.1:0-9824 GCA_039934195.1 Betaproteobacteria bacterium | reverse complement strand
GAAGTAATAAAAGAACAGTCGCGTTCGGCAGTGGGCCGCGCTGCCAAACTAAGAAGGGCGAGTCACGCCGCCGTTTTGCAGGCGGGCTCCTAATCTACGGTCAAGATTCGCGCATCCAGCTCGGCTGCAGTGCCACGATACAAATCCACGAGGGTCAGATCTTGTGTTGTCTTGTGTTGCCTGCTTCGCGAGGTTGGAGCAACGCGCACGCGCCATGACAATCAGAGACTATCGGCACCCATCCGGCGCTGCGTGAGATCGGTTGCCACGAGCATGCAGTCCGCGAACGAGGGGCCCTGGTGCGCACGCTGTCCATTGACATCATTCGCAAATGCGATGTATTCTCATTTACAGCAAGCTTGAACAGCGCATAAGCAGACATCGGCGCGGGTAACGCTCGGCCACGCGACGCCTGCGACTCCACCGGACTGCAATTCGACCGGACTGCAATTCGACCGGACTGGCTTCGACCGGACTGGATTCGACCGGACTGGATTCGACCGGACTGGGGCCAAGCTAGCACGTACCTACTCCACAGCCAGCCACCGCTCCGCGTTCGCGGACGCCAGCCAGCCAGCCAGTTTTTCTCACGTTGTCATCGTCAGCAGGAAGATTGGTAGGTATGGAATGCGCAAACCCGGCTCGCCCGCGGAAGCGCCGAGCGAATATGTCTCATGGCATCTGATGGCGTGCTGCCCGTATGGCCTCCTGCGATCGCCCGCACACCTGCGGGTATACACCTCTCGCTATTCCAAAGACAGCTCACGCCCACAGGCGCTACATCTCTTCTGCCGCGCGTATGTCAGTGTCGTGCGTACGGCGGGCGGCAATCTGCACTCGCTTCTGTAGAACCAAGCATTCGATCAAAAAAACCAAAAACGGGGACCTCCAATGAAGTCGCAGCACAGACGCAAATCCACCGCAGGCCAGTTCAAACTAACGCCGATCGCCACGGCGCTACTATTTGCGTTCGCAATGCCGCTGCCCGCCGGTGCGCAATCGAGCGCGGCCGATGCGAAAAAGACGCCGGTGAGAAACGCTGCCGCCGATACGCAGCTGCCGGAAGTCAACGTCAGCGAAGACAAGAATACCAACGACTACCAGCCTACGGTGTCGACTGTGGGCGGCAAGGTTGCGACACCGATCCGCGACATCGCGCAATCGGTCACCGTCATCAATCGCGCGGTCATGGAAGCACAGGCCGCGTATTCGCTACCGCAGGCGCTGCGTAACGTGCCGGGGATCACACTGGGCGCCGCGGAGGGCGGCACGATCGGCAACAACATCAACCTGCGTGGGTTCTCGGCGCGCACCGACGTGTTCCTCGATGGCATGCGCGATCGGGGCCAGTACTATCGCGACGTGTTCTTCCTCGAATCGGTCGAAGTGCTGAAAGGGCCCTCGTCGATGCTGTTCGGCCGCGGCTCGACCGGCGGCGTGATCAACCAGGTCAGCAAAGTGCCGACCCTCACACTGAAGAACGAGGTCTCGGCGACGGTCGGCACCAACGACTTCTATCGCAGCACCGCCGATTTCAATCACCCCCTGTCCGACACCTCGGCGTTGCGCGTCGAAGTGATGGGGCAAAAGCTGCATACGACGCGCGACGTGATGGCCAACGAAGACTACGGCGTTGCGCCGTCGTTTCGCATGGGCATCGGCACACCGACCGAGGTCACGCTGTCCGCGCTGTTCCTGCACAACCGCGACATGCCCGACTACGGTTTCCCGGCGATCAACGGCAAGCCGGTGGATGTGCCGCGCAATACGTTCTACGGCCTCACCGATGATCGTACTGTGCAAGACGTGACGGTACTGAGCGCATTGATCGATCACAAGATCAACAGCAACATGACACTGCGCAATCACACGCAATACAGCAAGTACAAAATCGACGCGCTTGAAACCGCCCCGAACAGCGTTGGCACGCTGGCGGGCAACACGTTCACCATACTGCCGACAAAAGCGACCGGCGGCTTTACCAATTTGCCGCTGAGCTCGCTGTTCGTCCAGCTCGCCAGCCACGATCGGCAAATCGAAGATGAGTCGCTGTACAACCAAACCGATTTGATTTCGACGTTCAACACGGGCTTCGTCAAGCATTCGCTGATCACCGGTCTCGAGCTCGGCCACGATACCTACACCAATCAAGCGTTCGCCCGCACCGGCTTCCCGATTCTCACGCTGGTCAACCCTGCTTACACGTCGCAGCAACCCGGGGTGGTCACGACGGTCGGCAACTTTCAGGATTCCAGCTCGAACACGGTCGCCCCCTACGTGAACGACACCATCGAGCTCACCAAGCAATGGAAAGTCGTTGGCGGATTGCGCTACGACCGCTTCCGTGCAGGCACCACCAACACCGTCAGCTTGCCCGGATCCGCGAGCCAGACGGTTTCGTTTACCAGCGTGCGCGGCGGCGTCATTTATCAACCCACCGAATACCAGTCGTACTACGTTTCGTACGGCACGTCGTTCGATCCGTCGCTGGAGACCTTGACGGTTACCAACGGCCAACAGGCATTGCCGCCGGTGAAGAACCGGTCTGTCGAGGCCGGCGCCAAATGGGATTTTCTCAACGGCAATCTGTCGCTCAATTCAGCCGTGTTCCGCGTCGAGCAATTCAACGCACGCAGCCAGATCTCGACCGGTGTTTACCAATTGACCGGCGACGTGGTGGTGAAAGGTATCGAGCTCGGCATCGCGGGACGCATCACACCGCAGTGGCAGGTGTTTGCCGGCTACACGTATCTTGACGCTGAGATCGTCAAGGCATCGCCGCTCGACAATACACAAGGAAAAGTACCGGCCAACGTTCCGCGCAACAGCGCGTCGTTGTGGACGACGTACAACGTCACGCCGGAGTGGGAAACCGGTGGCGGGGTCACATTCTTGTCTTCGCGTTTCACCGCGAATACCGATTTCGTATCGGTGGACAGCTATGCGCGCTGGGACGCAACCGTCGCCTATCACAAGCCGAAGTACGAAATTCGCTTGAACCTGCTCAATCTCACCGACGAGAAATTCTTCGATGCCTTGATTCCATCAGATGGTGGACGTTCGGTGCCGGGCATCGGCCGCACGGCGCTGATGACGTTAACCTACAAGTTCTGAAGGGTATGATTACGCCCACCCATGCTGTTGCAGATTCCAAAAATTTTGAATGCCGAGCAGATCCTTTATCTGCGCAAGCGGCTCGATAATGCGGGCAGCGCATGGGTCGATGGCCGCGTCTCGGCTGGCCATCAGGGCGCGCAAGTCAAGCACAACCAGCAGATCGCAGAGAATACGCCGCTCGCGCATGAGCTCGGCGATCTGATTCTCGGTGCGCTCGAACGCAATCCGCTGTTCATCAGCGGCGTGCTGCCCAATCGCGTGTATCCGCCGATGTTCAATCGCTACGAAGGCGGCATGCAATTCGGCAATCACGTCGACGGGTCGGTGCGGCTGCTGCCCGGTTCACCGGTAAAACTGCGCACCGACGTTGCTATAACGCTGTTCATTTCATCGCCCGATGAATACGACGGCGGTGAGTTGATCATCGAAGATACCTACGGCATTCACACCGCGAAGCTCGCCGCCGGCGACATGGTGGTGTATCCGGCGAGCAGCCTGCATCGCGTCTCGCCGGTGACTCGCGGCGCTCGCATCGCCAGCTTCTTCTGGGCACAAAGTCTGGTGCGAGACGATGCACAGCGCACGCTGCTATTCGATCTCGACACCACAATTCAACGACTCGGCGCACTGGGTGCGGACGACACCGCACGCATGCACTTGACCGGGTGTTATCACAACCTGTTGCGGATGTGGTCGGAGCCGTAACGTTTGCCACGGAATTCAAAGCATGAACAGTGTTAGTCGCGACCCTGGCGTTGCATTCACGCCAGCTCAATCGTCCGCATTCGATCGAGACACGATCGTCTCAGACGCGCGTTCGCAACGCTTCGTCATTTCGAAGTGGTTGCGCAAAACGCACGGCTGGATCGGGCTGTGGGGCGCCGCAATCGGACTGGTATTCGGCACGACCGGAATTTTGCTGAACCACCGCGCGATCATGAAGATTCCCGCCGCGACTACGCAGGAATCGACTGTGCAGCTGCCGCTCCTGATACCCGCACCTGCGGATCTCAACGCGATGGGGGCGTGGCTGCAGAAAGAATTGAGCTTCGATCGACCGCCGACACGCTCGCGCAGCGAGCCCGCAAAGCCGGTCGCATGGGGCGACAAAGCGCTGAAACAGCCGGAACACTGGACGGTCAACTTCGCGACGCCGCAGGCGAACGTACAGGTCGACTACTGGCTGGGCAACACTTCTGCGACGGTTAAGCGCACCGACAACAATGTCTGGGGCACGCTCAACAATTTGCACAAAGGCGTCGGGGTCGGCGTCGGCTGGGTGCTGCTTGCGGATACGATCGGCGGTGCAATCATCTTGCTGTCGCTAACCGGCGTGCTGCTCTGGGCGTTGACCAATCGCCGCCGCATGCTCGGCACCGGCATCGCAACCGTGTCGCTGGTGACATTGGTAATTCTGGCAGTAGGATCGTTGTAGGGAAACTTCGCACTGCTGGCAGACGCCACTCGCAAATCGACCTGCGCCTGCGCAGCGAATGTTGTCCTCAATCGATGCACAGATCGGTGCTGCTGCGCGGCCCGCTTTTACTTGGTGAGAATCAGCTTGCCGTTGCTGGTTTCGCGCAAAGAATAGACGCCGCCGTTGTGCTCGATCAACAGCTCGTTTTCGCCGGCGAGCAGATCGCTGCTTTTGATCGTACGGCGAACCGGCGGCGCGACCGCCCTGCTCGGCGGCGTCGAGCCATTGTGCGTCGACCCGTTGTGCGTCGACCCGCTGTGCATCGACCCACTGCACGTCGACCCACTGGGCGTCGATGAAGGGGCGCTGTCTTTCTCGTCGTTCATCGGTGCACAGGCTCAGTGACGAAACCCATCTTCGAGACACCCGCCCGCTGTGCCGCCGCCATCACTTGCGCAAGCTTCTCGTACTGCGTCGTGCGATCGGCGCGCAGATGCAATTCCGGCTGCGGCGTGCGCGCGGCAGCTTGCGCCAATTGTTCCGCCAGTTGATCGTCGCTTAGCGCCTGATCGTTCCAGAACAGGTGCCCGGTGCCGTCGACCGATAACGTCACAATTTCCGGCTTATCGGGATTGCTCTGCGTGTTTGCCTGCGGCAGATCGATCTTGATCGCATGGGCGAGCAGCGGCGCAGTCACGATGAAGATGATGAGCAGTACCAGCATCACATCGATCAGCGGAATCATGTTGATGTCCGCCATCGGCTTGCTGCCGGCGTCGTCGCTGAAACCTCCGAATGCCATTTAAGCGCCCCGCGCGGCCGGATTACCGGCTGCCGAACGGATCACGGCCGGCGCAGGTTCCGCGCGAACCAGCGTGCTGGTTCCGCTGTTGAGTTTGGCGCCGGTAATCAAGAACGCATGCAGATCGTGCGCGAACCCGTCGAGCTCGGACAGGACCAGGCGGTTCGCACGCGTGAACGTGTTGTATGCGAGCACCGCGGGAATCGCGACGGCGAGCCCGGCGGCGGTCATGATCAATGCCTCCCCGACCGGACCCGCGACGGCCTCGAGCGTTGCGCTGCCGCTGCTGCCGATACCGATCAGCGCGTGATAGATGCCCCACACGGTGCCGAACAGACCGACGAAGGGCGCGGTACTGCCGACCGAAGCCAATACGGTGAGGCCGGATTCGAGTGCCGCGGTTTCGCGCGTGATGCCGCGACGAATCGCACGCGTGACGAATTCATCCTGGCCGGCCGATTCGGCTAATCCCGCCGTCGCCGACTTGCGATAGTGGCGAGCGGCTTCGATGCCGCGCGATGCGAGCCTCGCGAAAGGTTCACGCGCCGGATGCGCGCTCAGGTCGGCGGCGACGCTATCGATCGAAGGCGCGCGCCAAAATGCTTCGAGAAACGCCTTCGCCTGCCGGCGAATCTTGGCATTGCGCAGCGCCTTCAGCACGATCAGGTACCAACTGGCGATCGACATCAGCACCAGCAGCGTCAACACCGTGATCGCCACGGCGTCGGACTGCGCCAGAAACGACGCGACGCCGTGCACGTTTTCGGTTGTCATGACTTCATCCCTTCAAAGAAAATCGAATCGGTACGACTACCCACGCTTCCACCGGCTGATCGCCGCGCTTGGCGGGAACGAACTTCCATTGCTTGACCGCCTCCTGCGCGGCGCGATCGAGTCGCGGATGCCCGCAACCCGCTTTGAGATCGACTTCCTTCGCCTCGCCGCGCGGCGTGACATTGACGCGTAGGAGCACGAGCCCTTCTTCGCCGAGCCGGCGTGACAGCGCCGGGTAGGCCGGGCTCGGATTGCGCAGATAGTCGGCGTTGAACAGCGGCGCGCTGTCGGCCACCGGCGGCGGCAACGGCGGCGGTGGCGGCGGCGCCACGGCGACGCTCGCGGGCGGGGTTATCGCCTGCGGTGCAGGCTGGCGCGCAACCGGCAGCTCCGGCGCCGGCTCGGCAACCACCGGCGGCGCCGGTGTCGGCGGCTCCGAAATGGGCGGCAGATCCGGTTGCTTCTGCTCGACCACAGGCGGCGGATCGGGCAGGGGAATCGGTTCCTTCTTAATCGGCTTCGGCTTCGGCGGCGCTGCCGGTAACGGCACCGGCGCTACATCGGGAACAATCTCGGCGTGCGCCTCCAGCAAACTCACTGTGATCGGTTTCGGTTCGAACGCATGCGCGCGCTCGAGCAAATGGAATGCCGCCCACGTCACCACGACATGAGCAGCAACCACAACGCCGAGGGCAATCCGGGAATGCGGGAGCTCGAGAGCCTGCGTAACCATTACCAGCTAATCCGTTGAATCCGGGTCATCGTTAATCAGACCCGTGGAAACAAACGCGGCAAAGTAAGCCCAGCGGCAAACTAAGCAGCGAAACTACACGTAGCGCGAATGCGAACGATTATCATTTGTGCTGAATAGCCTGTCAATGCAAACGTGCAGCGGTGCGATTGGACGCTCGGCTGCACGCAGGGTCGACTTACGGTTCCGCAGAGTTGCAGAGACCGCCGTCCCATCATTCAAAGCGACTTCAAGTATTCGACCAGATCGTGTTTTTCGTGCTCGCTCAAGAGCAGCCCTAGGTGCTGGTCATAATGATTCACGACATCGAGCAGCGTGGCGAAGCGCCCGTCGTGATAGAAACCGCCGGTGGTGTGTGTCCACAATCCTCGAAGCGGCGCGGTGCGGTATCGCTTGTCCGGCGCGCGATTCGCCTGGAAATCGTCGATGCCGATTTCAGCGGGCGTGTGCATGTTCCAACCTGGCTCGGTATACGTCGGCGGAACATGACAGGTCGCGCACTGCTTGGCTTCGAACACCTGCTTACCGCGACGCGCGGCATGGCGATCGAAGCTGCCCTTCGGCGGCTTTGGCGCGGGTATCGCAAGCTGATAGAAATGCAGCGCGGGCAACTTGCCGCTGATCAAATCGGGATCGTTGCGAACATTGCCGAAACCGGCGCGGGCCGCAATCGGAAACTGCACGCGATCGTTCAGCCGCGGGTCGAAGAAGGTTCCTGTTCCATGCATCTCGAGACTAGCGACGAACGCGTTCCAGTGCGTGACGGAACCCCAGCCTGTCCACGTGTGCAGATTGACGCCTGCCAGCCCGAATGCCGGAGGGATCAAGGTGGCCGCGGTCTTTCCGTCCGGCCGAAAGCCCTTGCCGTCGAGAAACAGCTCCGCGTCGAATTTACCGGGTCCCCACGCCGCCAGTACTTTGCGCACGGTCGATTGTTCGACTTCGAGCAACGCAGCCACAGTGCTGAGGTCGGGCGCGAGATTGATGATCGCGCCGACGTTAAGGTCCCGGTTGGCCCACCCATCACGCCGGTGACCAATACCGGGCGCGAACGAGTCGTCCACCGTGCTGTGGCACAGCGCACACTGCGTTCCCATCGAACGCAACTTGCCGCTCGCATCGAATAAGCCGGTGACGCCGACGACCGCGTTCAGTTTGAGCAGCGCGAGCGTGGTGGCGGGATCGTCGAGATCGACGCGGCCTTTGCGAATGGCTTCGATCAATGCGGCGGGCAACGCATCGACATCCACCTTCAGGCCGACTGCCAGCGCCGTACGCGGACTCACCCCGGCCCCTACACCGCCGAAACGCTTGCCCTGAATTGCCCGGTGCAACTTGATGGTGTCGCCCCAAAAGGCCTCGTCTCCCAGCATATCGAAACGGAAAATCTGCCGGCCTTCGCTGACCATCTGCTGCGCATGTTCGTCGATTCTTTTGTCGAGATGCGTTTGCGTCAGCTCGTCGCGATCATCGTCGTCCGACATGGCCTTGCCGTAACCGGCAATGGCGAGCGCCCCCATTACCGCGATTGCCAGGATGTATTGTTGACGGCGATTCATCCGACCTCCCGTTGCAGGTTGAACATAAATAAAGCGGGTGTGCAGACGCGAAGTCCCACGACGCGCCAATCGCGGCACGTCATCACGAGCAGTTGCGCTGCGCGCCAGCTTCGCAAGCAAATCTAGTCGTCTTGGTTCGTGCGAAGTTGGATGAAACCGATGCGGCCGGCGTTCCCGCAATCGCACTGCTCGCTCTATCGGTGCCGGCCGACGGTGTTAGGCTATGCGTCGGCGGCGAGATGCACCGACAATCAGGGGATCGAGATGAGCACAATGTTGTTGCGCGGCGGTAAGGTCTGGGACGGCAGCGGTGCGGACGCATTTCGCGCCGATGTACTGGTCCAGGACAATCGCATCGCGGAGGTGTGGCGGCAGACGCCCGCGGAATTTCGCCCTGAGCAGATGATCGATGTCACCGGCCACACGATCATTCCAGGTCTGATCGAGGGCCACGCGCACCTCTCGTTCGCACATCAAACCGTGGCGGCCAACACCGGCGACATACCGCCTGAAGAGCACACGCTGCTCACCATGCATCACGCGCGCGTCGTGCTCGAAGCGGGCTTTACGTCGTGCTTGAGCGGCGGCTCTGCGAAGCCGCGCCTCGACGTGGTGATTCGCAACGAGATCAACGCGGAACGCATCCCAGGCCCGCGCCTGCTCGCGGCAACGCCCGAGCTCACCAACACCGGCAACCTCGGCGACGAGCGCCGCCTGCATATTTATCGCGAATCGTTCGGACTCGTCGTCGATGGCGTGCATGAAATGCAGCATGCCTGTCGCGCAATGGTTCGCGAGGGCGTCGATACGATCAAGCTGAACGTGTCCGGCAATCACACGGTGCCAAATGCGCGCCCGGCGCACAGCGTAAT
The DNA here is from genome assembly GCA_039934195.1 of Betaproteobacteria bacterium. Taxonomy (GTDB): domain Bacteria; phylum Pseudomonadota; class Gammaproteobacteria; order Burkholderiales; family SHXO01; genus SHXO01. The sequence goes on along the minus strand of JBDTMS010000091.1, from coordinate 532 downwards.
GCTGGACGAAGAAATCGCGACGGCGGTGCAGGTCGCGCATGCGCACGACAAGCGCGTGGCGGCGCACGTGCGCGCCGCTGCCTCGATCAAGAGCGCACTGAAGAACGGCGTCGATATTCTGTACCACTGCGAGTACGCCGATGAGGAATCGTTGGATCTGCTCGAAGCCGCGAAAGACCGCATCTTCGTCGCACCCGCGCTCGGCCTGCTGCACAACTTGATCTACGAAGCGGAGCCGTGGGGCATTACACAGCAAGGCGCCAAAAACGCCGGCATCGTCGATCAGTTCGAATGCGCGCAAGTGGTCTGCGCGCAACTGCGCAAACGCGGCGTGCGCGTTCTGGTCGGCGGCGACTACGGCTTTCCATGGACACCGCACGGAACCAACGCACGCGACATCGAGCACTTCGTACGTTTCTTCGGTTACTCGCACGCCGAGGCGCTGGTTGCAGCGACACGCACGGGCGCCGCCGCGATGCTGCTCGATGGTCAGATCGGCGAAGTCGTCAAAGGCTATCTCGCCGATCTCGTC
>JBDTMS010000090.1:0-9881 GCA_039934195.1 Betaproteobacteria bacterium | reverse complement strand
CCATCGATTGTCTGTTGTTAGGAGTGGAATAGATGACTAGAAACGCATTGGCGATAATTACCTTGCTGGCGTTGCTGCCAGCGTTGCACGGCTGTTTTCTGCCTGTGGTCGCCGCCGGCGCTGGAGCAGGTGTACTGGTGGCAGAAGACCGGCGCAGCACCGGCACGATGATCGACGATAAAAGTATCCAGAGCAAAGCCAGCAGGCGCATCAACGAGAAGTACAACACCGACGACATTCATGTCGATGTGACGAGCTACAACCGCTTCATATTGCTGGTCGGTGAAGTCCCGTCGCAGCAGGTCAAAGACGACATGGGTGCAATCGCGCTCGGCGTCGAGAATGCGCGCAACATTCAAAACGAGCTGGTCGTCGGACCGGTCACCTCGACCGGCACCCGTGCCAACGATGCCTACCTGACGACCAAAGTGAAAGGCCGGTTCGTCAGCGAAAATAAATTCAAGCCCAACGTCGTTAAGGTCGTCACCGAAAACGGTGCCGTATATTTGATGGGCCTCGTGACGAAGGCCGAAGGGGATGCCGCGGCGGAGATCGCCAGCTCCACCACCGATGTCGTGCGCGTCGTCAAGGTATTCGAGTACACCGGCTAGTGGTTGGCCTCGGGACGCGCAGCGCAGGCTGCATCACGCCTGACGTTGTTTCGCGACGCCATAAAGTTTCAGCGTCTTCTCCCTGGCCTCGGCGTGATCGACGATCGGCGCAGGATAATCCTTCCCGATGATCACGCCATAGCGCTTCTGGGCGGCAACGCTCATCAGCCACGGCGCATGAATGTGCTCCGCCGGAACGGCGCTCAATGCGGGCAAATATAGTCGAACGAAATTGCCGTCAGGATCGAAGCGCTGGGACTGCAGCGTAGGATTGAAGATTCGGAAATACGGTTGCGCATCGCTCCCGGTCGACGCGGCCCACTGCCAGCCACCGTTGTTGGCGGATAGATCGTAGTCATTCAGTTTAGCGGCGAAATAGCGCTCACCCCAGCGCCAATCGACGTGGAGATCCTTGGTCAAAAACGACGCGGTGACCATGCGCAACCGGTTGTGCATGTAGCCGGTCTGATTGATCTGGTGCATCGCTGCGTCGATGAGCGGATAACCGGTGCGGCCTTCGCACCATGCTTTGAACAAGTCATCGTTGTTGGTATACGCGACGTTCTCGAACGCCGGCTTGAATGCGTGCTCAACCACGCCCGGGTGGTAGAACATGATCATGAAGTAGAACTCGCGCCAGATCAGCTCGGACAGCCACACTCTAGCCCCGGCCGTGTTGCGTGTATGAGCAAGCCGTGCAAGCTCACGAATCGACAGCGTTCCGAAGCGCAGATGCACGGAAAGATACGACGGCCCGTTGCGCGCAGGATAGTTGCGCAGCTCGTGGTAGTCATCGATGCGGGTGAGAAAGTCTTGCAGCCAGCGCTGTCCTCCCGAGGTTCCGGTCGGCAGACGCAACTCTGCCAGGTTCGTGCGCTCGAATCCGAGCGCTGCCAAACTCGGCGACACCGGTGCACGCTCAGAACTCAGCGCCGAAGCGTGCTGCTCTACCGGATATGCGGCTAGCGAATCGGACTGCAAACGCGCGAGCCACGCGTTTTTGTACGGCGTGAATACGCTGAACGGCTTACCGTTGGTCAGAATCTCATGCGGCGCGAAGATAACCTGGTCTTTGCAGCGATGAAGTTGTACGCCGAGCTTCGACAGCGCCTGCTCCACTGCGTCATCGCGATCGATGGCAGCCGGTTCATAGTCCGCATTTGCATAGACGGCCTGTACTTTCAGACGTTTTGCCAGCGCTGGAATTTCTGCGCGCGCACGCCCGTGCAAAACGAACAAGTCGCCGCCCAGCTCGCGAAGATTCGTGCGCAGCTCTCGCACGCTTTCATAGATGAATTCGACACGTCGATGGCGTATCGAAGGCAAGCGACCGAGAATGTCGGTGTCGAAAACAAATACACAGCAGGTGCTCTTGCTGCGCGAGAGCGCCTGATACAGCGCTGCGTTGTCGTACGCCCGCAAGTCGCGCCGAAACCAGATCAGCGCTCGATCGTATCGCATGTCACCCATGAGATTGGGCGCGGTTTAAGTTGATTTCCACGCTTGCTTGGACGTGCGAGCGGCTACTATGTTTCAGCGTTGTGCGACTTGGCGCGTGCGCTCCGATGCAAGCGGGTCGCTGAGGTCAATCGAGGTGGGATGCGCGCTGCGGGAAGAAGCCAGCCGAAGCTGCGAGCGCTGACGGGCAGACGTGCACCGTGCGGTTACCGCACGGTGGGGAGCGATCAGTTGACGTGGACTCGTAAGCCCGACCAGGGCAACAGCGATGAAAGCGTGTTGTCTTCGACGACTTGCGCGTGAAACAACAGATACTCATCGAGGCTGCTGTCAGGCTCGACTGCGGGTTGGTCGTCCAGGTCGCTGGTGGATGGCGCTGGCGCATCTGCAACGGCCGGCCTGCCTTCAATTTGCACGGAAGTTTCGGCGCGATCGACGGGGGAGTTGCGCGCGATTGTGGGCGTGCCTTGCGGTATCTGGGCTGCAGCGGGAATGCTTACAATTAGAATCAGACTCGCGCCGAGCACTAATTTGCCGATTGTCATGATCGCCAGTGTCCTAGTCACGAAGGATTCGAAAGCTAGACTACCTGTTGCCCCGCAGGCAGTCAACGCTACAATCCGTCGCCGTGAGAACACAATTGTCCAGTACACAGCGATAACGCGGGATGGCCGCGACGAGACGTAGATGCCCAGAACCCGAGCACTGGAACAAACATTCAGTATCAGCGCGGTCGAGCGCGAGACCGGACTCTCCAAGGATACGCTGCGGATGTGGGAACGCCGCTACGGCTTCCCGCAGCCGCGACGCGACGCCAACGGCGAGCGCGTCTATCCGCTCGGACAAATCGAGAAGCTGCGCTCAGTCAAACGTCTGATCAGTCTGGGTCACCGGCCGGGAAAGATAATCTCGCGCAATCTCGCGGATCTGCATGCGCTGAGCCGAGCTGGCACAAGCGCTAGAACGGTGCAGCCCGATCTCGGCGTTTTTCTCGAGCTCGTCCGCACGCACGACCTCGACGCGTTGAAACGACACTTGCATCAGACCTTGTTGAAGCAGGGCTTGCAGCGTTTCGTGCTCGATACCCTCGCCCCGCTCAACACCGCAATCGGCGACGCGTGGGTGCGCGGCGAATGCGCAGTCTTCGAAGAACATCGCTATACGGAGACGATCTACGCATTGTTGCGCGGTGCGCTCACCGCGTTTCCTTGTACCGACCGCTCGCCAACTGTAGTGCTGTCGACTCTGCCCGGCGAGACGCACGGGTTGGGTTTGCTGATGGCCGAAGCGATCTTGGCGGTTGAAGGCAGCGCCTGCATTTGCCTGGGCACGCAGACGCCGCGGGCCGAGTTGGTCCGAGCCGCACTCGCCTACCGCGCCGACATCGTGGCACTGTCGTTCAGCGCTGCCTACGGCGACAAGCAGGCGGTCGCTGGATTGCGCGACTTGCGTGTACAACTTCCCACCGGCATTCAGATTTGGGCCGGCGGCGCCGCGGTTGCCCGGGTCCGCACGCCGATCCCTGGCGTCGAGCTTTTCAGCAGCCTGTCGCGCCTGCTCGAGGATGTGCAGCGCTGGCGCTTGCAGCATGTCGCCCGGTAATCGCCCGTCAACCCGGCTCCGGGCCGTCGTAGCGGGCGGCGCACGGTTTGTGTACCTGAAGGAGCGCGCTATCGCTGCCGATAAGAACGCCGAAGCTGGCCGTCAGCGATGTCCGCGCCGATTACCTAACTGGATTGCAGGAACGAAACAAATGATTCTCAAGAGCAACGCCGTGCAACGCAGTTCCGACGACCGGAGCTGGCTGCATTGGTTCGGACCCACCGGTAAACTCGCTATGCGGTGGTCATGTGCGCAGAATCGTAGTAATTTCCAGACGGTCGAGAAAACCTTCGCCGGCATCGCCGAAACGCGTCGAGCATTGTTGGAAACTTGGTCCACCCAGCATTGGACCTATCTCGAGGAGATGGCCAGTATCGTCAAAGAATCGGCGCCCAAAGTCGGCCGCGCGTTTCTCGAAGCCGCCAAACATCGCAATCCGGAAATCTCCGAATTGTTCGTGATCGACACGTCCGGTCGCGTCGCGGTCTCGACACACGCCGCGCATGAAGGCGCGAGCGACCTAAATCCCAGGGCTGTACAGCACGGCTTGCGCCAGCGTTTTTTGCACGGCCCTTATATCGATCCGCTAACGCTTACGCTGGCGCAGACTACGTCGCGCTTCCACGATGCGGTAACCCTGCTGTTCTATCAACCTATTCACCGCGACGGCAAAGTCGTCGTAGCGCTGTGTGCCCGCATCCCCAACGATGTGATGAGCGATCTCATCCAGCGCGAGGCGGGTCACGTGTTTCGCGATTCCGGCGACAACTATCTGTTCATGGTCGAGTCGCGCTTCGATCCGTCGATTGCGCCGGGAACGGCGCTGTCGCGCTCGCGCTTTGAAGATTCGGCTTTCACCAAAGGCGACAACTTGCTCGACGGCATACCGACGCCGTTCGGCACCGTGCAGGTGCGCAGTCATACTGAATTCGAGTTGCGGTTTACCGACCCGGCGACCGGCGAGCTACATCCTGGGGTGCGCGAGACCATTCGCTCCGGCGAGAACTTGTTCGTGCTCTATCCCGGTTACTCCGACTACAGACACATCTCGGTCATCGGTCAGGGTCTGACCTTGCAGATGCCCGGCTCGCCTGATCGCTGGGGGATGATGTGCGAGGGCGATCTCGAAGAAGTCTACCGGCCGCGCGGCATCGGCTTCCGGCTAACGCGTCTGCTCGCCATTATGGGCGTGATAAACACCACCGCACTCTGGGTCGCGATGGAGCCGCTTGCATTGCGGGGAGCGCAACTGCTGACGACCCAGGTCGGCGTGTGGCTCGTCTGCTTGGTCGCTTTTCAGATGCTCGGTCTGAATCCACTATCGAAGCGCTTGCGGCTGTTGTCGGACTTCTTTCTCAACATCGCGGAATGCGGTGCCAGCCTGCGCGAGCGTGTCGATCTCGACCGCTTCTCCAATGACGAGACCGGTTTGCTCGGCCGTTGGGTAAACAGCCTGGTCGATCGCCTCGACGACACGGTCGGCAGCGCGCGCAACGTATCCACGGAGCTCGCGACCGCGGCCGAAACGCTGGCGGCTTCTTCTGCTATCGCAGATAAATCGGCACGGGCGCAGAACGATTCCGCGGTAGCTGCCGCAGCAGCTATGGAAGAGATGACGGCGACGATCAGTCAAGTAGCCGACAGCAGCGTGCAGACCGAGCGCGCATCGAACGATGCACTGGCGCTATCGGAAGAAGGCGAGCGCGTGGTCGGCAAAGCGTCCAACGAAGTGTCTGCTGTCGCGAACTCGGTGCGACAATCCGCCGCGGCGATCGAAATGCTGGGCGCGCGTGCACGCGACATCAGCGGCATCGCCCAAACGATTAAAGAGATTGCCGAGCAGACCAATTTGCTGGCGCTAAACGCGGCGATCGAGGCCGCCCGCGCCGGCGAAGCCGGCCGCGGCTTCGCCGTGGTCGCAGATGAGGTACGCAAGTTGTCGGAGCGAACTTCGCGGGCGACTGCCGAAATCGCATCGACCATCGCGACGATTCATACCGATACCGGCGCTGCGATCTCGGCGATGCGCGAGTGCGATGCGATCGCGCAACGCGGGATGGCGCAAGCCGGCGAGGCCGGTACATCGCTGCGCGGAATCAATGAAGGTGCGCGCTCGACCTTGACGCGAGTACAGCAGATCAGCAATGCGATGCGCGAGCAAACCCAAGCAGCCGAGCAGATCACCGGCAACGTGCAGGTGATCGCGAACAGCGCGGAGAGCAGCCTGCAAGCCGCTCAGGACACCGACCGCGCCGCGCGCGATCTGAAACATCTCGTCATCGGATTGCAGAAGGCCGCGTCGAAATTCAACGTCTGATCGTTCGGCGATCGCGCTGTGCCCGCGCGCCCGGCTTCGATAGGCGCGGTCGTACACCCTCTGCTGCATGAAACGCGGCGCTGCTGCGGCAGCGCTGAGAAGACCCTTGTATGATTACTCGTCTCCCAAACGAGATCGCAATGAACTCATCCGTAGCGTTCGAAGCCAAGATCGTTCCCCCGCAATCGCTCGCCAAGCACCTCCAGGAAACGCCGCGCCCATTGGTATTCACCAACGGCTGCTTCGATATTCTTCACCGCGGTCATGTCACTTATCTCGCCCAGGCGCGCGCGCTGGGCGCCTCGCTGCTGGTCGCGCTCAATACCGATAGCGCCGTGCGGCGGCTCGGCAAGGGCGGCGATCGACCGATCAATCCGCTGGACGATCGGCTTGCGGTCATCGCTTCGCTGCAGTCTGTCAGTCTCGTTAGCTGGTTCGACGAAGACACGCCGCTCGAATTGATCCTGCAAGTGCGCCCCGACGTGCTGGTGAAAGGCGGCGATTGGCCGGTCGACACGATCGTCGGCAATACGCAAGTGCGTTCATGGGGCGGGCAGGTCGTGTCCATTGCGGTCCTGCACGATCGCTCGACCACTTCTACGCTCGCGAAAATCCGCGCTTGAGTCAAGCCAACGCATTGCCTCGGACCCCGTTCGGGTCTCGCAAAAACGCGACCGCGCGATTGCATGATTCGATGCCCGCTGACGAGAATTTGCCTGAATCTGCGTCCTCGAAATCCGTTTTTTTTAAAACTTGGGTTTACTGGTGACACGAACGCGAATGCGATGTTGCACGCGTCGCCATCGATAACTAAAACAGGGAGCACGTCACATGGTCAGGTCCGGTTTCTGGCGAGATTTTTGGGCGCTTTTCAAACCCTACTGGTTTTCCAATGAGAAAGGCGTCGCGCGCCTTTTGCTGTGCGCGATCATCGGTCTCACGCTGGCCGGCGTATACATGGATGTGCAGTTCAACGACTGGTACAACCTGTTCTACAACTCGCTGCAAGACAAGAATAAGCCCGAATTCCTGCACCAGATGGTCCGCTTCTGCATACTCGCCGCGATCTATATCGTGATCGGCGTGTATGCCACGTACCTCAATCAGATGCTGCAGGTCCGCTGGCGCCGGTGGCTCACCGATCATTACCTGAAAGAATGGCTCGAGCAGCGCAACTACTATCGGATGCAACTCACCGGCACGGCGACGGACAACCCCGATCAGCGCGTGTCGGAGGATCTGCGCCTGTTCGTCGATGAGACGTTGAGCCTGACTCTCGGCTTGCTCAACGCGGTGGTCACGCTGATCGCGTTCGCGGGAATTCTGTGGAAGCTGTCCGGCACGCTTGAGTTCACGCTATTTGGACAACCTTATCTGTTTTACGGTTACATGGTTTGGGTAGCGCTCGCCTATGCAATTATCGGAACCTGGTGCGCGCATCGCATCGGCAGACCGCTCGTGCATCTGAACTTCGAACAACAGCGGTTCGAGGCTAATTTTCGTTTTGCCCTCGTGCGTTTTCGCGAGAACATGGAGGGCGTGGCTTTGTATCGTGGCGAAGCCGATGAGCTGCGCGGCTTTCGCGAGCGCTTCGCCGCGGTGTTCAGCAACTGGTGGGCGATCATGAAGCGGCAAAAGATTCTCAATTTTTTCCGGTATACCTACAACCAGCTCGCTGTAATATTTCCATTCCTGGTGGGAGCACCGCGATTTTTCTCCGGCGCTATTCAGCTCGGCGGTCTGATGCAGATCTCCAATGCGTTCGGCAAAGTGCAGGATTCGCTGAGCTGGTTCATCAACGTCTATTCAGGCGCCGGACCGAACACGGGATACGTCGGCTGGAAGGCCACCATCGATCGCCTTACCGGTTTTCATTCCGCTATCGTCAGCGCGCAGCAGCAGCACATCACTCACCCCGGCATCGCGCACGATACGGAAACGCTGGCGGGCGACTTGCAGCTGCAAAATGTCGAGCTGGATCTGCCCGACGGGAAGCCGTTGCTCGCCGACGCGTCGCTCACCATCGGCCCGGGCGCGCGTGTGCTCATTCAAGGCACTTCGGGTTGCGGCAAGAGCACGCTGTTTCGCGCGATCGCGGGTATCTGGCCGTTCGGTCGCGGACGCATCCGTCGTCCACAGCATTTCGACGCGCTATTTCTGCCGCAACGGCCGTACTTTCCCCTCGGCACGCTGCGCGAAGCGCTGTGCTACCCGGGGCGGCCGGAAACGTTTGTGGAGCGCGAAATCCAGCGTGTCCTGATCGCCACCGGACTGGGGCATCTTGAGCCGAGGTTGGACGAGACCGCAAGTTGGTCCGCACAGCTGTCGGGCGGCGAGCAGCAGCGAGTTGCTGTCGCTCGCGCATTGCTTCTGCAACCCGCCTGGCTGTTTCTCGATGAAGCCACGTCGAGTCTAGATGACGTCAATCAAGCAGAGCTATACGACCTGCTCACGCAAGAGCTCACGCGAACGACGATCGTCAGCATTGGGCATCGTCATGCGCTCGCCGACTATCATTCGCGCCGGGTCGAAGTTCTATCGACACCGGGCGAAATCAACGTACTGCGCGAGCTCGATGAAGAACCGGCATGACCGCCCGCCAGATTGCACCTGGGCGGATTGCATCGCGAATCCTGCGCGCTACGCCGCGCAGCGTGACGCTTTCAACTCACTGCCGGGAAACTGCACGCGAAGCTCAGCCAGTTTTGCGGTTAGCCCAACGTCGGGCTCGCGCACGACGATGAGCGTCTGTTGGACATGGTGGTCCCGGCTGCCGGTCCGCGCAGAGCGAACGCCCCTTGCCTTGAGCATTTCTAGATAGCTGTCTGCCGCCGCCTGGGTTTTGAAAATGCCGAGCGAGATCGCGTTCTTGATCGTGCTCTGCCCTTCCACCGCGTAGTAATCGCGAATGCCGAGCCGTTCGAGCTCAATCACTTTGCGGTCGACTTCGAGCTTGGTATTCATCGGCGGGATGTAAACCCAGAACGGCGCCACCACCGACACCTCGCGCGTCGTCACGCGTTCGCCCAACTGCATTGTCTCGATGGCTGCCTGCGCCGCTTTCAATTCCGCCGCACTGAACGGACCCCATTCTAAACAGGGCACCTTTGCTTGCGGTGCCACCATCGGCCGCGCTGAGATCATATGGATCTTGTCCGCGTTCGACTGCTTGCCCAGCAGACCGGCGTCGGGATTCGTCGGTGCGGTTTTGAACCACGCATATCCCGCAACAACCAGATTGATGGCGAGCAAACCGTAGAACAACGCTTTCATGTGCCGTACTCGTCCAACGCGACGACGCGCAAACCCTCCAGCACGAGGTGCGGCACGACCAGCGCTGGTTGTGCGAGATGCGGCTGTAGGGTCGAGGCGCCGCCGCCGCTCAACAAAAGCTGCGGGACATTACCGATTTGCGCCATAGCAAGTGCGATGCGTTCGATCGCGCCGCATACCGCGTGTATCGCGCCGGCGGCAATCGCGTCGGCGGTGTTATCCGGGAATACGGCAAACGCGCCCGGCGCGTGCGGAAGTCGCGCAGTGCCGGTGGCGAGCGCCGCGGCCATCAAGTCGAGCCCGGGCAAAATCAAACCACCGAGAAACGCGCCGTCGATCGACAGCGCATTGATGGTGATGGCTGTGCCCGCATTCACCACCAGCGCGCTGCCTTGCACTTGATGGCGCGCGGCAATGAGCGCCGCCCAGCGATCGGCGCCGAGCGTATGCGGATCGCGATAACTGTTGCGCACGCCGCACTGCTCAGGCTGACTAGTCAACCATCGTAGCGTGTCACCGCGGTCGCGCCACCATTGCTCGAGCCAATCGCACACGTGCGCGCCGGCGACGCTGCAGGCGATGACGACGTCGAGCTTCGGCAGGGCGTGCCACACCTGCGC
>JBDTMS010000089.1:0-9928 GCA_039934195.1 Betaproteobacteria bacterium | reverse complement strand
TTGCCGACCAGGTGCAATTGCCGATCTCGATTTTCGCGGCGGGTTTCAATCGCGTCGCCGTTTATAGCAACGGCTCGATCCAGGTGCAGGCTGACGCGGCCATCGATCTCGCGCCCGGTGCGGGCACCGATGACGCAGGCAACCGGGACGGCAGCAGCCTGGCGTTGCACGCGCGCAGCATCGAGGTGAAAGGCTCGATTCGCGCGCCGTCCGCCGCGATTACCTTGAGCACGCACGACACGATCGGGCCGCTGGAGGATCGCAGCGCGTATGGCATTACACTCGGCGCCGGTACCCGCATCGAGGTGAACGGTCGCTGGATAAACGATCTTGCTGCACCGTCGGTCGTTGCCCCGCGGTTGCCGCTCGCGATCGACGGCGGCTCGGTCAGCATCAATTCGGTCGCCGACCTGCGCATGCAGGCCGGCAGCGCGATCGATGTATCCGCCGGCGGACGCGTCGCCGCAGATCGCAAGCTTGTCGCAGGGCACGCGGGCAGCATTGCACTCGCCAGCGGCCGGTTGCGACTCGGTGGCGGCGATCGCCAGCAGTCGATGCTTGTCCTCGATGGCGCTTTGGTCGGATACGGATTGACACAGGGGCAGGCGACCGCGGGCGGGACGTTGAGTCTCAGCACCAGCAGCGTATCGATCGGCGGCCGACAGGTAGATGCAACGCAGCTCGCACTAGCGCCGAGTTTCTTTGCGAGCGGCGGCTTCAGCCAATACAACATCAACGGACAAGACGGCGTCACCTTCGCAGGCGGCGTCACCCTTGCGCCGTCGATGCAGGTGCGCATCGCCGATGCCGGATATGTAGCAGCGCCGAGCGCGGATGCTGCAAGCAGCTTCACCACCGTGGCGCAACAGCCGCTGCAGCAGCGCACGGCCACCAGCATTTCAATCACAGCCAACAGCAAAGCGTTCGGAGATGTCTCGATCGGCGACGGCGCGGCGATCCGCGTAGAACCTACTGGCGCGATCAAACTGGTCGCCGGCAATCAGCTCACCGTTGCGGGAACGCTGGAAGCGCGCGCGGGCAACATCACGCTGGCCACGCTCGACGCCGGACAAGACGAGGCTTACGCACCGGGACAATCGATCTGGCTCACTGCATCTGCGAGGCTGCTTGCCAACGGTTATGCGCGCGCGCTGACCGACGCGCGCGGGCTGCGCCGCGGAGACGTGCTCGCAGGCGGCAGCGTGCACATCGGTGCAGGCCGCGGCTACGTCGTCACGCAAGCGGGCTCGCTGATCGATGTGTCGGGCACGACCGCGGTGCTGGATATTCCGCAGGCAGGCGGCGTTGCGCCGGTTTTTGTCGGCACGCAGATCGCGGGCGATGCAGGCGAGATTGCGATCGCGGCGCAGGAGGGTCTCTTGCTCGATGGCGCATGGAATGCGCATCCGGGTGGCGCCGGCGCGCGCGGCGGTTCGATCGCTCTCACGCTCAACCCAAGAATCAACAACAACGCTTCTTACCCGACCGGCGACAGCATACTGACGGTGAGCGCAAGCGGCCAGTTCATCCCTGCTGGTTTGCGCCCCGGTCAAACGGTCGACGCCGACGCACTCGATCCTCAGCGCAGCACGCGCAATCATCGCGGCTTCGTATCGGCGGCAACGCTCGCGCAAGGTGATTTCGACACAGTAACGCTGCGCAGTCCGGATGAGGTGCGCTTCAGCGAGGCCGTGACGTTGAGTGCGCGGCGTAGCGTTACGATCGATGCGCTTGCACTCACCGGAACCACGGACGCTCGCGCACAGATTGCTGCGGCCTATGTGTCGATCGGTAGCACGAGCGGCTTCACGCCGAAGTCCACGTTGGCGGGCGATGCGCAATTGCAAGTGACTGCGCAACTGATCGACTTGGAAGGCGATGTGTTGCTGCGCGGATTCTCCGATGCACGTTTCGTCAGCGGCGGCGATATACGCTTGAAAGGCGTCTTCATCGAAGGCGGCGCGGCTGCCCTGAAAGGCTCGCTCGTGAGTGCGGGCGACATCGCGCTGACAGCGAACCAGATTTATCCGACCACGCTTGCGGACTTCGAGATCGCAGTGCGCGACAACCCGTCCGGGGTTATCTCGGTGCACCCCGGTACCGGTGGCACGCCGGTATTTTCCGCCGGCGGCCGTCTCACGATGTCCGCTCCGCGCATCGATCAGCGCGGCGTCGTCAAAGCACCGTTCGGTACCGTGGTACTAAACGCAAGCGAGCAGCTGACACTCGCAGATGGCAGTCTCACGTCGGTCTCCGGCGAGGGGCAGCAAGTAATGTTCGGCCGTACGGATCTTAGCGGCAATGACTATGTATACGCGTTGAGCTCATCCACACGCAAGTTGCTAACGAGTGTGCCGGACAAACGCGTTAGTCTGAGCGCGCCGGCGATCCGCGTCGCGCCGCTCGCCACCGTGGATTTGTCCGGCGGCGGCGATCTCATCGCCTACGAGTTTACGCCCGGCCCTGGCGGGTCTAAGGATCTGCTCGATCCTGTCAATGCGCCTAATGCGTTCGCCGTGCTACCCGGCTTCGCTGCCAAATTCGCGCCCTACGACCATCAGGAATACGCGGCGGGCACAGCGCCAAGTATGGCGCCGGGCGATCAGGTTTATCTGTCCGGTGCTAACGGTCTTCCAGCTGGCTATTACACGGTGCTGCCGGCTCGCTATGCCTTGCTTGCCGGCGCATGGCTGGTCGCGCCGGTTGCGGGTAGAACGGATTTGCTGCCAAGTCAGAGCTCGCAACTGGCGGACGGCGGGCAAATCATATCCGGCTATCGACGCGGTTCTGGAATCGCCGGCGATATCATCGGCGACACGCGCAGCAGCGGTTTTCTAGTGCACCCGGGCAGCTACGCACGCCAGCAGTCGGAATATCTCGAGACAACGGCCAGTGCATTCTTCGCCGGCGGCGCCAGTCTGCCGACGGATGCAGGTTTACTCAGCGTGCAAGTCACGCGAGCGCTGCAATTGGACGGCAGCGTCCTCGCCGCTCGAACTGAACACGGCCGCGGTGCGAGCATCGACATCAGCGCCCCGCGCATTGCGGTGGTGAATCAACGCGGCGCCGATGACGGTTCGGTGCAGATAGAGACTGCCGTGCTGAATCGGATGACGGTCGAGAGTCTGCTGCTTGGCGGTGTGCGCACGCTCGGCAGCGACGGCTGGCTGGTGACGCCGGGCGCCAGCGAGGTCGTCGTGCGCAACAGCGATGCCACAACCCTCACCGCGTCGGAGGTGATGCTGGTTGCGACCGATCGGGTGACGGTTGCGGCAGGTGCGGCGATCGCCGCTACGGGAACAGCGCGTGGGGGCACCCCTGTACGCTTCGACGCAGCCGCGTCCGGTAACATTGCCGACGGCGCGTTCTTGCGCGTGTCGAGCGCCGATGCCTCGGGGATCCGACGTCAGGGCACGGACAGCGCCGCGCACGGGGGCGTCGTACAGATCGGTGCGGGCGCAGCTCTCAGGGGCCGCTCGATCGATATCGATGCGACGCAAGACACCTCGATATCGACCGACGTACAGTTGTTCGCCTCGGCGGTGAGTCTCGCAGCTTCGCGGATCAGTGTTGGCGCTGCACCGGCGGGCACGGTGGGTGTAACGCTCACGGGCGAGCTCGCGCAACAGCTGCAACACGTAACCGCTCTTACACTGCGCAGTTACAGCACGCTGGATTTCTACGCGAACGGCATTCTCGGTGCGGCAGATCCGATCACTGGTGCTGCGCAGCTCGCCAATCTCACGATCGACGCAGCCGGCATCCGCGGCATCGATGCGCCCGGCACTCACGCTTCGATTACCGCCGGCACCGTGCGTTTCGAAAACACCTCGACACGCACATCGGCCACCGTCGAGCGCGGTCGCGCACCCGTGGAGATAAACGCCGACACGATCGAAATCGGCGTGGGCGCGAAAGCACTGACCGGGTTCCAGTCGGTCACCGCCAATGCTCGCAACGACATCGTCTTCATGGGCGATGGGCAGCTTGCGACCCAAGCCGACACGACTTTGCGCGCGGCGCGGATCACGACGACAGCGCGGTCTACGCAATCGCTGGATACCGGCAGCGGGGCACTCGCGCTGGCTTCATCTGTCGGCGGTGCAGTGTCTGGTGCGTCGAGTTCTGCAGCGGCCCGCTTGAATCTGACCGCACGCCGAATCAGCAGCAGCATCGCGATCGACGTGCAAGGCGGCGATCTGACCTTGAGTGCAACGGGCGCCGGGCTCGACGACGGCGTTACGCTCGCGTCGGGCGCGTGGATTTTCGCCGGGGGCGCGCAGCAACTTGTCGGCAGCGTTCCGGTGTACGCGCGCGGTGGCAGCGTGCAATTGACTTCTGCGCACGGCAACGTGAACGCGCTCGCAGGTTCAACGATCGATGTTGCCGGCGCGCAGGAACGCGCCAGCGGCGGCGCGTTAGTCATTTCGGCCATCAACGGAACGATTTCGCTTGCGGGAAGTTTGCATGGCGCCGTGCTGGGCGATGCAACGAGCGGGCAGGCCAAGCTCGATGCGCTGAATCTGACCAATTTCGCGGCGCTCAATCGCGCGCTGGCAGCAGGCGGGTTTCGCGAAAGCCTGGAATGGCGCGCGCGCACCGGCGATGTCAATGTCACGGCCGCCGATACCGTACGTGCCCGCAACGTTGCGATCGCAGCCGATGGTGGAAACCTGGTCGTCGACGGTGCGATCGATGCGAGCGGCAGTAAAGCCGGCAAAATTTTGTTGGCTGCGGGCAATGACCTGACTCTCAATTCGGGCGCGAGGCTGAGCGCAACGGCGACTGCGGCAGGTGCGCCCGGCGGTGAGATCGAGGTCTCGACGAGTCAAGGCAACTTGCGACTCAATTCGGGCTCCGCCGTAGACGTCGGCAGCGGAACGCTGCTGCTGCGCGCGCCGCGCAACGGTACAAACGAGATCGCTATTGGTCCATTCGGCGCAACCGTCAACGACGCGGCGCAGGTGGTGGCCGAAGGCGTCAAACGCTACAGCGACGTGCAGACGCTGGGCAACAGCGCTGGCCCACGCGCATTGAGCTTCAGCGAAGTTGCGAGCGACAACGCGGCATTCATGGCCAATGCCGCGAATATCCGGACGCGCCTGGGATGGAGCGCGCAACGATTCCAGCTACGGCCGGGCGTGGAGGTCCAGAGCACCGGCGATCTCACGTTGACCGCTGACTGGAATCTATTCAGCACAACGCGGCCCGGCGGCCAGCCCGGTTTCCTCACGCTGCGCGCGGCTGGCGATCTGAACTTGAACGGCAGCTTGAGCGATGGTTTCAGCACGGCGCTGCGCACGGGCACGCTGCAATCCGGCGCGTCGTGGTCGTACCGGTTGATCGCGGGCGCGGACCTGAGTGCGGCGGATGTTCGCGCTGTGCAGCCGCTCGCACACTTGACCTCGAGCGGGGATCTCACGCTTGCTGCTGGGAAGCTGGTGCGCACCGGCACCGGCACCATCGAGATCGCGGCCGGACGCGATATCAAATTGGCTGCGGCGGATTCGGTCATCTACACCGCCGGCGTTCCAGGTCCGAGCGTAGCCGGCTTCGTCGTGCCGCGCGCGCAGGAAGTCGAGAACGGCCGAACCGTGTTCAATATCGTCCCCGATTATCCGACCGGCGGCGGCAATGTCGCGATCGCCGCGCAGCGCGATGTTATCGGTGCACCGGGGCCGCAACTGATCAACGACTGGCTGTACCGACGCACCGGTGGACTGGCGAGCGGCGCCGACTACGCTTACGTCAATCCGCAGACGACATGGTGGCCGCGCTTCAGCGCATTCCAGCAAGGCGTCGGGGCGCTAGGCGGCGGCGACGTGCGTCTCGCGGCGGGTCGCGACATCGACAATGTGGCGGCCGTGATTCCAACCAACGGTCGCCTTGGCGGCACGCTATCCGCAGCGCCGGGCGAGACGAACCTGGTCGTGCAAGGCGGCGGCGATCTCAGCGTGGTGAGCGGTCGCGACATCTTGGGTGGCGTGTATTACGTGGGACGCGGCGATGCGCGGATCTCGGCGCAAGGCGGCATGGTAGCGGGTCGATCGATCCTCGCGGCCGACGGTCGCAGTTTGCCGCTGCACACGGTGCTGGCGCTCGGCGATGCGAAGCTCAGCTTGAGCGGCGGCACAGACATCGAGATCGAGACGATATTCAACCCGACGCTGGTGCGCCAGTTCAGTGCGCAGACGCCGCGTCCGCTGCTCCAGCAAAGCAGCTTCAACACTTATAGCGAGACGAGTGCAGTCGAAATCGTGTCGAGTGCGGGAAGCGTGTCGCTGTTCAACAATCGGGATTCGGCGCTCAGCCAAACCGCGCCGCAAATCTTCGGCGCAGACGGCAATAGCAACCTCGATGCCCTTACCTTATTCCCCGCGTCGCTCAACCTCGTCGCCCTCGGTGGCGACGTCAACGTGCTTGCGCCGCTGAGCATGTACCCCTCGCATACGGGCGATCTGCAGATTCTCGCCGGGGGAAACGTGCTAATCGGCGGCACCCTGAATATGCTGGACACCGCACCGTCGCGCTTTCCGCAGGTCGTGAACCCGGTAGCGAACTTCGACGAAGCCGTTCTGCTGTCGGTCGGTCGCCCGGACTCCGCGATCATCGCGCACTCGAACCCGCCGCTCCATTTGGACGATCCGGCGGCTGTCGTCATCGTGGCTGGACAGGGTGATGTCACCGTTGCCAACCTGAGCTCGCTATCGCTGCCCAAGCCCGCCCGAATATCGGCCGGCCGCGATTTGCGCGATCTCAATCTCAGGGTACAAAACCTGCGCGACACCGACGTCTCCGAACTGATCGCCGGACGCGATCTGGTGTTCGCATCCGCACGTCGCGATTCGGGAGTCCAGGAGACGAACACCAGCGCGATTCAGATCGGCGGCCCCGGCCGCCTCGAGATCTCGGCCGGCCGCGATGTCGATCTCGGCACTTCGACCGGCATCCTCTCGCGCGGCAGTCTGGACAATCCATTTCTGCCGCAAACCGGCGCGAGCATCGTCGTGACCGCGGGTCTGGGTACCGATGTCTCCGGCAGCCTGCGCCTACCGGACGTGCTGGCGATCTATGTCAACGCGAAGCTCGAGCAGTATGGCGCGTCGCTCGCCACAGCATTGCCCGAGAGCGAACAGGCGCAGCTGCTCGCCGTGCGGCGCGCGCAGCTCGTTGTTGAATTCAACACGCTCCCAGCAGAAAACCGCAACGCGTTTGCTCGTGAGTTGCTGTTCGCCGAGCTCAGACAAACCGGCCGAGCGTTTGCGACAACCGGCAATTACGATCAAGGCTATCGCGCGATCGATTGGTTGTTTCCGAACAGCGATGCGCAAGACGCACCGATCGTCTATCGCGGCGACATCAAGCTGTTCTTCAGCCAGATCAAGACCGAGCAGGGCGGCGGCATCGATCTGCTCGCGCCAAGCGGCTTGATCAACGCCGGTTTGGCGAATCCCAGCACGTTGACCAAAGATCCCGCGCAACTCGGCGTGGTCACCGTGGACGGCGGCAGCGTACGTTCGTTCTCGCGCAGCGATTTTCTGGTAAACCAGTCGCGCGTATTTACCTTGGCCGGTGGCGACGTGTTGATCTGGTCCTCTGAGGGCAACATCGACGCCGGCAAGGGCGCTAAGACCACCAGCGTTACTTCCCCGCCGCAACTCAAGATCGATGCGAACGGCAACTTCTCCTTCGACATCACGCAATCGATTCAAGGCAGCGGCATCGGTGTCTTGCTTGCGAAACCCGGCATTGCGCCGGGCGATGTCGACTTGCTCGCGCCGCGCGGCGAAGTCAATGCCGGCGATGCCGGGATTCGTGTGGCCGGCAATTTGAACATTGCAGCGTTGCATGTTGTCGGCGCAGATAACATCCGAGTCGGTGGCGTTGCGAGCGGCGTGCCCGTGGCCCCGACGACCACGCTGGCCGCATCCAACGCCGGTGTCGCAAATGCTGCGGCCGATGCAAGCAAAGCTGCAGAGCTGGCAAGCCAAACCATGGCGGCGGGAAACGATCTCGCAAAATCGACCTTCATGCCTTCGTTCATCACGGTCGAGTTGCTTGGCTTGGGCACCGACGAGGCGTCGCGAAGCGAGAAAAATCCCGCGCAATAGTTGTTCTGGTTCCGATGGCGTACCGGTTCGTCATGGCACTGCAATCACAGTCCCTCAAGATAGGTCTTTAGGGCTGATAACAACATCCGCTGTGCCGACGATCGCAGTGACAGATCCGGAAACGCAAGGAGCATGAGACTGGTCGCCTTGAAGTTCGTATTGGCAGCGCTACTCCTCGTACCGCAACTCGTGTCCGCCGCCTGGTGGGACGATGGCTGGGCCTACCGCAAGAAAATCACACTCAACACCTCCAGTACCGGCGCAAATACTCACGAAGCGCTGACCGACGTGCCGACGCTCGTTCGCCTGCACACCGGCAATTTCGGATTTCTCGACGCGAAAGACGACGGTGGCGATGTGCGCTTTGTCGCCGCCGATGACAAGACGCCGCTGATGTATCACATCGAGCACTGGGATGCGGTCAACGAGCTGGCGCTCGTCTGGGTGCGCGTCCCGAAATTGTCGCCGGCATCCGCGAACGAAGCGATCTGGATGTACTACGGCAATCCGAAAGCCGTGCGCGAAGACGCGCCGAAATCGACTTATGACGCCGCGACGGCGCTGGTGCTGCACTTCGGCGGCTCTGCAGGTGCCGTGGTGGATTCGTCGCCGGCGCAGAACGCCGTTGCAAATTCCGGCGGCACGCCGCTGCCGCAAGGACCTGTAGACGGCGCACTCACGTTCAATGGTGCAAGCGAGTTGCGAGCGACATCCAGCGCCGCCTTGCACGCAACCGCACAGAACGGACTGACGTTCGCCGCCTGGGTGCGTATTCCAGCACCGCAAAGCGACGCGGTTGTGTTGTCGTTCGGCCAAGGACCGGATAATTTCACCGTCGGCATCGCAGGATCGAAAGCATTTGTGCGCACAGGTGCGGCGCGCGCACAGAGTACCAGCGATTTATCTTTGGCAATCTGGCATCACTTAGCGGCTACGCTGGGTGGCGGCAAGATCACTTTATTCATCGACGGTAAGCCGATCGCAGAGGCCGCGGCGGCGCCCGTCGATGTGCAAGGCGATGCAACCGTCGGAACGCGATTCAACGGCGACGTCGACGAGGTACAGCTGCATACCGTAGCCCGTTCGCCCGATTGGATCAAGACAGCGTGGGCCGGACAAGGCGCCGATGCTACGCTGCTGAGCCTCGGTCAGGACGAGCAGGCGGCGGGCGGCGGTCACTCCTATTTTCGCATCCTGCTCGGCGCGGTTACGCTGGACGGCTGGGTCGTCATCGCCATTCTCGGTGTGATGATGGTGATCAGCTTCGCGGTGATGGCGGGCAAGGGCCTGCTCGTCTATCGCACGAGCCGGGCCAATCGTTCGTTCATGGAACATTTTCAGAAAGACCCCGACGCGATGCTGGATCCGCGGCACGCGACACGCGCGCCGTCTGCTCCGAACAATTCGTCTCTCTATCGCTTGTATCGAGTGGGGCTGCAGCAGTTGGCGCAGCGTTTCACCGCGTACGAGCAACAAGGCCGCCCGCCCAATCTCAGTCCTCAGGCGCTGGGCGCGATCAAAGCCAGTCTAGATGCAGGCATGGTGCGCGAGGGCGCGCGCTTGAACCGGCAGATGGTGTTGCTGACCATTGCAATTTCAGGTGGTCCGTTTCTCGGTCTGCTCGGAACCGTGGTCGGCGTGATGATCACGTTCGCCGCCATCGCCGCGGCCGGCGATGTAAACGTGAATGCCATCGCGCCTGGAATCGCGGCTGCGCTGGTCGCTACTGTCGCAGGCCTTGCCGTCGCGATTCCTGCGCTGTTCGGCTACAACTATCTTGCGTCGCGCATCCGCGAAGTCAGCAATGAGATGACCGT
>JBDTMS010000088.1:0-9975 GCA_039934195.1 Betaproteobacteria bacterium | reverse complement strand
TGTATTGCCATTCTGCCAATACATCTCCCGGCGCAAAGTCGGTGGCCGTGTGATGGCCTGCGACCGCTAGGAAGCGAATGCCGTCCGGCGTCCACACCATGATTCGCGTAAGCGCAGGATCGGCGCTCAGATCGGGCAGCGTGTATCGCACCAGATGATCCGCCGCGCCGAACGGCTGGACAACAAACTGTGAGCTCGTCGGATCGGCATTGAAGCCCCATCGCGCGTCTTCGAAATCCAATTCGCGATTGGCCGATGGCCCGGCCGTATCATCCCCGAAAGCGTCCCAGGTGAATGCGCCGAACGCCACCGTCGGATCGACACGATCGACGGCGCTGTTCGTCTGCACGACATAGGTGCCGTAGCCGAGCGGCTTCGTGTTGATTACCTCCGTCGCCCACCAGCGGTTATCGTGCTTGTTCACCGTAAGATGCAACCCTTGCTTATCTACCCAGACGTCTTGCGGTAAGTTCGAGAAGCTGTTTTTGCCAGGACCGGCGCCGCCGGGCGACTCTTTCACGCCCCACTGATAACCCGCAAACTCAGTGGTGCGCGAGTAGCGCTGCTGGTAATCCACTGCGACGCTGTTGAGCGCTGCCGGAATGCGGCCGCTGGCTGTCGCCACTGGCGGTGCATAACCCTTGGGGACCAGCGCCGTCGCGAAGATCGTCGCACGCGCGTCCAGGCCATTGGGAATCGGCACGGAGAACGTGCCGTCTGCATGCAGTGGCACCGTATTCATGGTCGCGGTTTGCTCTGTCGACCAGCCAACCCCTTCGACATGAAGGTAGGTCGCCACATCGTAGTCCGCCGTGTTCACGCCGCTGACGGCCCCCTGCAGCGCCCCGGCTGATCCGTATGTCGGCAAGCTGAGAATCTGGATGGACGGTTCAGCATGCACGACGTTCATTGCTACGAATGCATGCGCCGAAATCAATAGAAACCCGGCGAAGGAAAATTTTAATCTGCCCATATCAGCTCCTAAATCCAAGAAAGTTGTCAGCGGCAGTTGCAGCTTTGCATAAGACCGAGCGCCTCGGAGCATGTGCACTTCAAGAGTCACCGGCGCCGTTCACCACACCAAAACAATACCCTATTTCCAGAGTCTCAGAATCGAGTTGAGCAGGAGGCACAACCCTTCGACTGCGCAGACGATACGAACGATGCGGGCAAATAAAACCCGGTCGGCGCTTAACCCAAGGGAAGAGATGCAGCGAGCGATATTGCTGCTAGAAGTGGGTGGCGAGATTCGCATCTATGGTGAATCCAATACGAAGGCTGCTTACGATGTTTTAGCAGGCCGTCGCGGTAATGCGATCAGATAGCGCGCGGACGCGCGTCGTGTCACCTTCTCGGTGCTCAGAATCTGGTCGGTGGCTCAGCAAAGATTCTGCCTAATTCTCAGAAAAATCCTGGTGGATTCTCAGAAGAGATTCCGGTCCGCCTCCTGCTCACCTTGCATCAAAGCACCGAACATCGGGCAAAACCGTACCGACCCGTCTGATGAACCGCGAACCGGGATCGCGATTTCTCAAGTCCGGGCGCACCATCCCGTAATCAATAGCGTATCCAGCGCCCACCTGGTTTCGCAGCGAGGCCGACGTTGGAGCGATGTGTGGACCGCATCCAGACGCACGACACATCTTGTTCGCGGAAATCAGCCTGCAATCTCTCGTGCCGCCCCGCTACGACATGCCAGTGCAGCATTCCAGCCCCGACATCGCAGCCGCCACGTGCATGGCCACGGTCGGCGAAACATTGCAAACGGCTATGCAGCACCATCAGGCCGGGCGGCTGCCGGCTGCGGAACAGGCCTATCGGCAAATCCTGGCAATCGAGCCCGACCACGTCGATGCCCTTCACCTGGTTGGTGTGGTGCTTCACCAGCTGGGCAAGTCTGGCCTTGCGATCGACTACATCGAGCGAGCGATCGCCCTGCAACCACATGCGGCCGATCCTCACTACAACCTCGGCTTGGCGCATCAGGCGTTGAACCAATTCGAGCTGGCCTCCGCGCGCTTTAGAGATGCATTGCACCTCGATCCCAACGCGAATACCAGTGCGCACTATCACCTGGCCAATGCGCTCGCAGAGCAGAGCAAATTCGACGAGGCGGTAGTGTGTTACTTACGGGCGGTCGAGCTCGAACCGAACAACACCAGTGCATGGATCAACCACGGCCGCGCATTAATCAGCCTGGGCCGCATCGATGAAGCAGTCGCCTGCTATCGGCAGGCGTTGCAGACGGCGCCCGACAGCGCGCAGACGCACGATCGGTTAGGTGTTTTGCTGATGCGCCGAGGAGAATCGGCCGAGGCAGAGCAAGCGTTTCGCGCAGCGATAAAACTGAACCCTGAATTAGCCGACGCCCATCATCACCTCGGTGTGTTGCTTATCGAGCGACAGCGCGAGACCGAAGCACTCCGCTTTTTGGAAGAGGCCGTGCGCCTCAAGCCAACCGATGCGGAAGCACACAACAATCTCGGCAATCTGTGTCGCGCGCAGGGACTGCTCGAACGCAGCGTGTTTCATTGCCGCGAAGCCATCCGGCTGAAGCCCTCGCTCGTCGAAGCGCACAACAATCTGGGCGTCGCGCTACGCGATCTGGGACAAACGGCGGCAGCAATGCAGAGCTACGAATCTGCTGCGCGATTGCGACCGGATTATCCCGACGCGCATTGGAACCGCGCACTGGCTTTGTTGTTGGCTGGTGACTACGCGGCCGGCTGGACCGAGTATGAGTGGCGCTGGAAGCGCCGCGGACAGCAGCCGCGCAAATTCACGCAGCCGATCTGGGACGGCTCTTCACTTGATGGCCGCACGATCCTGCTCTACGCAGAGCAAGGCCTGGGTGACACGCTGCAATTCATTCGCTACGCGCCTCTGCTGAAGCGGCAAGGCGCCACCGTCGTTGTCGAATGTCAGGCGGAGCTGGTGCGGCTGTTGAAGCGATGCGTCGGCATCGACCGGGTCGTGTCGCGCGGCGATCCGCTGCCGGCATTCGACGTACAAGCGGCGCTGCTGAGCCTGCCACGCATCCTCGGCACCACGCTTGAAAATGTGCCGACCGCAAGATCTTACCTGAGCGCCGATCCTCGACGCGTCGCCGAACTGCATCCAGAAATACAGCAGCGCCAAGAGCTCAAAGGCGGCATCAAGGTAGGCATCGTCTGGCGAGGCAACCCGTCGCATCAGAATGATCGATTCCGATCGGTGTCGTTAGAGAATCTGATACCGCTAATGCAGGTACCGAACGTCACGTTCTTCAGCCTGCAAAAGGGCGCCGGTCGAGAGCAACTTGCCGCACTGGCCGATCGTCATGCAATCGTCGATTTGTCGGACCGCTTGAACGATTTCCACGACACAGCCGCCGCCGTCGTGAACCTGGATCTCGTCATCGGTTGCGATACTTCGCTCGTGCATCTGGCCGGTGCGTTGGGCGTGCCGACTTGGGTCTTGCTTCCGGCAAATCCCGATTGGCGCTGGCTGCTGTCCCGCCCAGACAGCCGCTGGTACCCGACGATGAAACTGTTTCGGCAAAGTCGGCTCGGCGTGTGGCACGACATCGTGGAGCGTGTCGAACAATCGCTCACAGAGTTCGCAGCATGCAGCTAATTAACCAGCGCGCAATGCAACTGCCATGTGGATTTTTGCGCGTGCCCGCACGCCGAGCTGGGCCAATCCAATCCACACTTGAGCGGGTCCTCGGTGGCGTCTGCGCGGCCCGACTAGAGCGACGCAGGCGGCCGCACGCAGCTGCACATGGTGCTACCGCATGAGTAACCTGCTCGCATGCGCCCTGAGCGCGGCTTGCGTGCTAATCGGCGCGGTCGGTGCCGGCGTTTTCTGCTGGAGACGCTCGCGCAACGTTCGACAGTTGCGCGAGCCCGCTGAGGCAAGTACAGCACGCTTTCGCGCCACGTTCGAGCATGCCCCGATCGGCATCGCTCATGTCGCGCCGGACGGGCGCTTCGTTCGGGTCAACCAGAAGCTGTGCGATGTCGTCGGCTACTCGCGCGAAGAGCTGCAGTCGATGACCTTTAAAGACATCACACATCCGCACGATCTCGCAGCCGATCTGGACCTTGCCCGGCGCGCAGAGTCCGGGGCGATCGACAGCTACTCCAGCGAAAAGCGCTACATCTGCAAAGATGGCGGTGTGCTGTGGGGCAACCGTACCGGCGCACTCATGCGCGATGGCAATGGCAACCCCGACTACTACATCGCAGTCATCGAAGACATTCAACAGCGCAAAGACGTCGAGTCCGCATTGCGAGCAAACGAGGAATGGTTGCGGCTTGCCCTTTCGGCCAGTCACCAAGGGCTATTCGACGTCGACCTGCGTACGTGGAAGCTGACCTTGAGCCCTGAGTATCTGCGCATGCTCGGCTACAAGCCGGATCCGACCACGCCTTCCTACGACGAAATCCACGCACGCCGACATCCGGACGATAAGGAGCGCCTTGATCGAATATATCAAGAGTACGCACGCGGAGAGCGCACCTCGCACCGAGAAGAGCTGCGCCTGCGCACCAAGGACGGGGCGTGGATCTGGGTCGCCTCGACCGGCCAGGTGGTGGAGTGGGATCAGACCGGTAACCCGGTGCGTGTGGTCGGCACCAACTCTGACATCAACGAGCGCAAGCAGACCGAAGAAGCGACGCGCAACAGCGAGCGTCGCTTCCGCGCGCTGATCGAGCACAGCCTGGACAGCATTTCGGTGATCGACGCGAGCAATCAAATTCTCTATCTGAGTCCGGCGGTAGAAACGGTCGAAGGCTACAGTGCCGAGGAACTGATCGGGCGCAGCGGCATCGAGAATACGCACCCGGATGATCTGCCGCTGATCGGGCGCATCGTCGAGCAGCTGCTGGCCGCTCCAGGCACGGCGATCCCGGTACTGTGGCGCCGACGGCATAAGGACGGCCGCTGGATCTGGCTGGAAGGCTTTGCCACAAATCTATTGGACGATCCTGCGGTGCGGGGGATCGTGACCAACTACCACGACGTCACCGAGCGCAAGCATGCTGAAGATGCGCTTGCGGCTGAGCGCGCCCTGTTGGCGACGCTGATCGACGCGCTGCCGGACGTGGTGTTTACCAAAGACACCGCGGGCCGCTTCACGATGGGTAACGTCGCTGCAATTAAAACCATGGGCCTTTCGGGGCAAGATGAGCTCGCCGGCAAAACGGTCTTCGATTTGTATACGCGTGAGCTCGCGGAGAAGTATTACGCAGATGATTTGTGCGCGGCGCGCGGCGAGTCGATTCTCGGCCGTGAAGAGCCCGGTGTAGACGCCGACGGTAAGCCGCGCTGGTATCAGACGATCAAAGTGCCGCTGCGTAATCCTGCGGGCGAGATCATCGGCCTGGTCGGCATGAGCCGCGATATCACCGATCGCAGGAAGGCCGATACGCTGTTGCGGCAAACGCAGAAAATGGAAGCGCTCGGCACCCTCGCCGGCGGCATCGCTCATGACTTCAACAACATTCTGCTGGCGATCAACGGCAATGCGCGGCTGGCCATCGCCGATCTGGCGCCCGATCATCCTGCGCAGGAAAGCTTGCGCGAGATCGCCAAAGGCGGCGCGCGCGCCGCCGATCTGGTGCGCAGGATCCTCGCGTTCAGCCGCCCGCAGGAATCTCAGCGCGACACCATCCGGCTCGAGCCGGTGATCGATGAGGCACTGAAGTTATTGCGCTCGACATTGCCGGCGATGACCGAAATCAAATGCGCCTTCGCGGAGAACGCCCCGACGGTGAGCGCCGATGCCGGCCAGATTCATCAGATCATCATGAACCTCGTCACCAATGCGGCGCACGCGATCGGAGATGGCGTCGGGTTGGTCGAGATCCGTCTGGATGCAGTGATGGTGAGTGCGGGTCTGCTGCATACATCTGTCGATCTGCGAGAAGGATGCTACGCGCGGCTGGCGGTAAGCGATGATGGCTGCGGCATGGACCATGCGACGGCGGAGCGCATCTTCGAGCCGTTCTTCACCACCAAGCCGCCCGGCCAAGGCACCGGCCTGGGATTGTCGGTCGTGCACGGCATCATGCGCGGCCACGGCGGTGCAGTCACGGTGTACAGCCAGCCCGGTAAAGGCACGACGTTTCATCTCTACTTTCCCGCCGCCTCGACCGAAGCGCGCGTTGCGCCTCCCAAGACGCGCGCCACTCGGCCTGCGCACGGCGAACGCGTGCTCTACGTGGACGACGAGCATGCCCTGGTCCAGCTCGCCACCCGCGCGCTCCAACGGTTGGGTTACCGCGTCACCGGCTATAGCGAACCCGCAGCAGCGCTACGCGATTTCCAGGCAGACCCGAATGCATTCGACGTCGTGGTCACCGATCTATCGATGCCGGGCATGTCAGGGTTTGAGCTCGCTCGCGCCATACTAGCCATCCGCCCGGACCTGCCACTGCTAATGACATCCGGGTATGTCAATCCGCGCGACGAAGACACTGCGCGCAGCATCGGCGTGCGCTCGATGATTCTCAAGCCCGGCACGGTTGAGGATCTTGCGCGGATTCTCGATGAGATGTTTCGGGGAAAGGTGGATTGAGGCGACGAACGGGCGACGCGAATAGGGAAATCTCCGGAGCAGATAGCGCCGCCGTGTAAAGCGGTAATCGATCCAAATCATTGCGTGATTGCGCGGTCACCCTTCCGGGGCTTGAAACGTTCCTGGAGGCCGCGTTTGAATGGAGCGTTCTACGGCTATGTTTTTTCCGCCACGATCTTGCCGTCGCGCCACATGTATACCGGCGTACCATACATACGCGCAGTTTCTCGGCCGCGCTTCGCCGCTCTGCGCAGCGCTTTGCCCACAGACTTCGCAAATTCTGCGGACTTGCTGAGTCGTCTCTTCGCTTTCATGGTCCACGCTCTAGTAACAGCGGTGTACAACTAACCCGATCGCGTGGAAAATCTTGGCAACTCGATATTTAAGTGGAAGGCGCTCTTGGGTTGCTTGCCATTGCGGTCGTGGTATTCGATCGATCCTTCTTCGCTCACGATCCAGACTTCGCGTGCGCCGGCGGCTAGATAAGTGCGCGTTTGTTTTGGATCTCACCGTCCGAGTTCTGCCCATGAGCCGTACTCGCTCCGAGGGCCTCATGCTGGCGAGGAACGCCGAGCTCGCGCGCTAGCTGCAAACTGTGAGCGTGCAGAAGTTTCTACGACTCTTCGCTGCGGATTTTTTTTCGAACCGACCGCGGGGCTTCATGCTGATAACGAGGGCTCGGTCGGTTGGCTCAGCGTGCGCCCGTAAATATCTCTGATTGACCATTGCGTCGCAGGCTTTCGAGCATCTGAATTTCCTGCGGCGCCAGAAACGGGAGCCTCTCCATTTCTCATCTGGAATGCCGTTATTCCATACAACCTTTCGGTCCTACGCGCGCTAGTGGTGATCGCGTGGCGCTCCGCGCGTCTGCGCCCGCTCAGGGATCGCTCTAAGCCCGGTGGTCAATCTCGGAGGAAAATATCGTGAAGATTCTTGCTGTCATCGCAGCGTTTGCCGTCTGCGTTGGCTACGCGGCATCCAACTACGCGCAAGGCGGGGGTCCCGTTTCTCCCGATGAGCGTGTCGAAGGACGCTCGCAAGCCGAGTGGTCTACCGCTTGGTGGCAATGGGCTGGCTCCTTCGAAAGAGACGAAAGTCCCGTATCCGATAAAACCGGCGAGCTGTGCGCCAGTAAGCAGAGTGGCGCCGTGTGGTTTCTGGCGGGGACGTACGGAACTCATCAAACGATGAGAACCTGCACCGTTCCGCAGGCTAAATACCTTTTCTTTCCGCTGATCAATTTCGTCGTGATGCCGCCGCCCCCGAGCCGCAAGATTAGTTGTATGGCGGTAATGACGTACGCAGCCTCAATGACTGATGCGCCATCCATACTCGTTCTTGATATCGATGGAACGCGCGTCGAGAATCTCCTTTCATATCGACAGGCAACCAAGGAATGCTTCGACATGGGTGCCTTTGCAAAACCGAAGATACGCGTGTTTCCTTCTGCAGCGAACGGGTATTACGTCATGCTCCGGCCGCTAGCGCCTGGAAAGCACGTCCTCAACTTCGGCGGCGCACTGCCGGACTTGCGCCAGGCAGTCACGTACACGTTATACGTAAAGTGAATAGCCTTCGCATCCGCACTATGCACGTACACGCGCTCAACAGAAGGCTCGTGGCAATCTGCTGACGCGCTTGGAGCAGGCGCGGAGTATTGGCTCTTTTGTACCGAGACAGCAGCAGGGATCCGCCGGGCGGTGCACCGATGGGCCGCGTATAAATGCCTAGCTAGTGAAACAGCCCTGTGCCAGGAAGGGAAGGCATGATTGCGCGTAGCTGGAGACCTTCTATGCTTGCACCGCTATGTAGTCCGCAGCAGGCGCTGAAGAACATCGAGTAACCGCGGCACGCTCTCATGCACGATTCGCCAAACGAGTTGATCATCGACTGCTGCGTATTCGTGCATGAGATGATGTCTGAGCTAAACGATGCGTGGCAAATCTGGAATTTGCGCAGCAAGTTGTGATCGACGCTCCACAGCCGGCTCAACGCCTCGCCGATGAGGCCAATCTTTCGCTCGGCTGCTGAACGAAGCAGTCGATCAGCACGATAGTTCCCGAAACTTTGCCGCAGTAAATCGCGTGATCGCTTTTGCGGATTCGGCTGCGTCCCATAGCTACCCCTTAGGATCACGGCCAATGGTGGTTGTATTCATTGATTAAGCGTGAGCCAAACTCTTCCCAGGACGCCAAAGTTTTAGTGCGCGCGACTTGCGTATCGCGGCATCTCTCGTTGCCAGCGGCAAGCCATGCGCTATCGCAGTTGCAATGATTAGACGGTCCGCGGGATCGCCGTGAATAGAAGCCGGCAAATTGTCGAGCGCCAGAATAACGTGGACGTCCATAGGGAGAATCGTCAAGAGTGCATCACTGGCTGCCTCCCGTATCCAGATGGCGAATGGCACGTCTAGCTGCAGTCGTTGCTTTGCGTGAAGGACCCGAGCTTCCCACATGCTAATCGGCGACAAGAAAATTCCACCTTGCGCCGCCTCTTCGTCCAGAGCCGCCCGTTCTGCCTTCGATAGCGGTGATTGAGCCGTGAGCCACCAAATCCATACGTGTGTATCGAGCAAGACGCTCAACGTAGCGACTCAAAATCCTGCCCGCGAAGAACGAACTCCCCGGGCTTAGCGAGTAACCGAGCGCCCATGAGTCGCACCCGCTCCCAAGGCTTCATGCTGGCGCGGGTTTGCGAGGCAACAGGCGGCTCTACCCTGGCGACTACCCTTCCTCGTCGCCTGATCGTCACTACCCGACCGGTCTCTTCCACCTGGCGCAAAACCTCCAGGCAACGCTGCTTGAACTCAGTGATTGAAATGTCCATTTCTATATTCTATATGGACGTTTGCATAATTTCAATTATGCATTGGCGGACATAACACGCGGTCGTCTGTGTCCTAAAGGAGCTGTGGCCCATGCCGTTGATGTAATCCCAGGCGTCAAATGTATGGCAGGCGCCATCAACGATTTGCGTCATTCGATTTAATAGGACTGGCTGCCGGTATGGAAACTCAAGTCCGAACGCCCAACTCGATATTCGGCCAACCCCAACGTTTCCTGGTGCCATTGTCCCAGCGACCCTACGTTTGGAATGAAGAGCAGCAATGGGAGCCTCTCTGGAAGGATCTGGAGCGGACTGCTACGCGGCTGATAAGCAAGCCTAACGAAAAGCATGAACCACACTTTTTAGGTGCCGTTGTTCTACAGCAAGTGCAAAGCCGAACGGGTGAGCTCCAAGAAAGAATAGTCATCGACGGGCAGCAGCGGTTGACGACACTGCAAATTCTTCTTGATGCGCTCCACGCTGAACTGATTCGGATTGATGCCGTGATCCCAGCGGGGCGTCTTGAGTATGTCGCGCTTCACGTCAAGTTGGACAAAATGCCTGAGCTAAGAAGGGAGACTTTC
>JBDTMS010000087.1:0-10004 GCA_039934195.1 Betaproteobacteria bacterium | reverse complement strand
ACTTGAACGATCCGTCCGGCAACCTGCGTCTGGGAATCGTACAGTCGACCACCAACGACGTCGTGCTGAGCGCATTCGGATCGATCTTGAACGGCGGCGACAACGTGCCGGCCAATGTAAGCGCACGCAACATCACCTTGACGTCCACGCTCGGCGGCATCGGTGCGGCGACGAGCTTCGTCACGATCGATTCCTCGACTTCAGCGCCGGGTGTCGTCAACGCGCATGCGCTGAGCAACATCTTCTTGTTCGAGACCAGCGGCAATCTCACGGTCGGGACGATCCAATCGTCCCTCGGCAATGCGACCGTGTACTCCGCCGCCAGCATCCTCGATAGCAACGACGGCGGCGCGGCAGACATCATCGCGAATTCTGCGTTGCTGGCAGCCGCAGGCGGCATCGGTCAATCCTCGAATCCGCTGGAAACGAGAGTCAGCAAACTCGCGGCGTTGGCGCTGAATGAAAACGGTGTGTGGATTCGCAACGAAGGCAATATGATTCTCGGCGGCGTGATCCCGAGCTTCGCGGTGTTCTCGCAAGGCTCGGTGAATATCTCCACCACCGGTTCGATGGAGATCAGCCAGAACGTATTTGCGCGCGGCACCTTGGCGCTTAGCACGATCGACGCCGCAGCAGCCGGACAGAACATGACGATCGACACGGGTGTAGGCATCCTCGCAACCGGCTCTGCCGCTTTCGCTGCCGGCGACAACTTTACGATGGCCGAAGGTAGCGCGATCTCGGCGTCGCGCGGCGTGACGATCCAGGGCGATGCGGGCGACGCCGATGCAGGCGTCGGTTCGACGATCGATATTCGCGGGCAGATCTTCACCGAAGGCGCGGCCGGTGTATTCGGCAACGCCGATCACGATCTCATTTCGCTGCGCAATGCAATGCAAGGACGCTACCAGCTCAACGGCCGCGGCGGCAGCGACAACTACAACGTGTTCTTCTCCGGCAACGGCAACGATGTGGTGAATGTGGCGGACAGCGGCGAAGAAGGGACCGACGTGCTGCTGGCATTCGGCACCACCGGTGCCGACAACATTCTGCTGCGCGCGGGGATCAATTCGAACGAGGCGTTCGTCGCGAATCTGCATGGCACGCCGACCGCCACGGCCGAGCGCATCAACTACAACACCAACATCGAAGTGCTCGGCGTGCTCGGCGGCGATGGCGACGACAGCATCACGATGGACGACAACCGTGCGGTCACGATCATCAGCGGTGGCGCCGGCAACGACAAGATGCAGGTCGGCCAGTTGTATGCCTCGCCGCGCGATACGGCGCATAACGTCGCGCCGAACGATATCTTCGCAACGCAGCTCACCAGCCGCGGTTACCTGTCCAACGGTAACAGCTATAGCACGCAAATCCTCGGCGACGCCGGCGACGATCAATTCACCGTGCTCCACAACGCCGCGCAGCTCGCATTGAACGGCGGCGCGGGCAACGACACGTTCGTCGTGCGTGCATTCGTCGCACCAATCGGCACGGCGGCCGGCATCTCCGCCAACGCGACCACAGGCCCGGGCATCCGCTACGTGCAGAACGCCGGTGTGACGGTCGAGGGCGCTGCCGATACCGATTCGCTGCAGATCCTCGGCACCGAGTTCGCCGACCGCTTCAACATCACGGGCACCAATGTATCGGGCGCGGGACTCAACGTCAGCTACACGCCGACGCTCGAGATTCTCAAAGTCGATATGGCGGAGGGCAACGACACCGCCATCGTCAGCAGCACTGCAGCAGCGCCTGCGACGACCGTTTCCGGCGGCATCGGCAACGATACGTTCATCGTCGGCAGCGGCCAGACGCAGACATCGCAGACGATTACCGGCACGCAGATGCTGCCCGCCGGCTTCCAAGGCATCACCGCACTGGCCGGCGCGTTGACGATCGAAGCAGAGGGCGGCACCGGATCGCTCGGCGGCATTCCGCAACCGGTGATGCTGCCGGGCGAAACCGATGGGCTCGTTTCGCAGGGCCGGATTCTCTCCGCACAGGCGACCAAGTTCGGCACCGTGATGATGATCATCGACACGAGTCAGATCGGTGGTGCCGATGCGCAATCGCTGACGGGCAAAACGCTGGACGTCGCGACCGGTCCCGGAGCAGGTCACATCTACCAGATTCTCGACGCGACGGTCGGCCGTACGCCGCAGACGTTGGTGTTGAACCTGCGCGAAGCATCGCAGCCGGACCCGACCTGGATCACGCCGACGGCCGCGAGCACGTTCGCGATCACCGCGCACTCGAGCGCGTTCTTCGCGACCGCAGCCGGACAAGACACGTTGGTATTGCCGGGAAACACCGATTCGACGCCGCCGCCGACACGCGGCCCGTCATTGACGTTCGATCCCGCGACCGGATTGCTCGCGAAGCAAATGCCGCTCGACAGTAAGCCGAGCTCCGGCACGGTGAAGTGGGACGGCACGGCGACCGAAGGCTGGAATCCATTCACGATTTACAACGCCGGCGCGGCCGACAAAGTGAAGCCGGGCATGCCCGAATTCCAACGCATCATTTCGGGCAAATGAGGTAGAGCATGCAAATCAATCCGAAAGTGAAGCTCGCGCAAGACCCGAAGACGACGGCGCAGATCACCGAGTTGCGCCGCGCGGAAGCAACGCCCGGCGACTGGAAGCGATTTGCCGAAGCGGCGAGCCCGGAGGATTTCTGCCGGAGCTGGCTGGCGCTGCAATGCATTCACATCGGCGGTGTGACCGAAGCCGTGCTCGTGCTGGAAACGCCGGGTACCGAATCGTTCGCGCCCGCAGCGTTTTGGCCGGAGATGCGTCCCGATCGCACGAGCTTAGCACCGGTGGTCGATCGTGCCATTCGCGAAGGCACCGGCGTCATCGTTCCGCAAGACGGATCGGACATCGACGGGCTGCAGCGCTATCACGTCGCCTATCCGGTGATGCTCGATGGCCGTTTGCGCGCCGTGGTTGCAGTCAATCTCGAGCCGCGCGGCGAAGCGCAGCTCGAAACCGCGATGCGTCAGTTTCAATGGGGCGCGGGCTGGCTCGAAGTCGTGTTCCGCCGCCGTCTCAACGATCCAATGGAATTGTCGCGGCAGCGCCTGGCGTTCGTCGTACAGTTGCTGTCGGATTTTCTGGAGCATCCGAGTTTCGAGGACAGCGTCACGGCTTGCGTGACCGAGCTCGCGACGTTTCTGGATTGCGACCGCGTCTCGCTGAGTGTGCAGGATCGCAAGCGCATGCGCGTCGTCGCGTTGTCGCATTCAGCACACTTCGACCGCGATTCGAATCTGGCGCGCGCAATCGAAACGGCGATGGAAGAAGCGGTGGATCAACGCGAGACCGTCGTGTACCCGGCAGTCGAGCGCGACAGCATGATGACGACGCACATGCACGCCGCACTGGCGCAGACGTTCGGTTCGTCCGCGATCGTCACCGTGCCGCTGCGATCGCACGCGCGCATCGTCGGTGCGATCACGTTCGAACGCGGCGGTGCGCGCAACTTCGAACAGCCCGCTGTCGATCTCGCCAACAGCGTGGCGGCCCTGCTCGGCCCCCTTGCAGATGTTCGCCGTGCGAACGAAACATCGCTGTTCACGCAGATTGGACGCAGGGCGTCGGGTGCCTGGAGCAAAGTCGTCGGGCCCAATCATGGCGGGCTCAAACTGGCTTTGATCGTCGCGGCTTCGCTCACGGTGTTCTTCAGCATTGCCACCGGCGAATCTCGCGTGACGGCGCAGACCGCGATCGAAGGCTCGATTCAGCGCGTCGTTGTCGCGCCGTTCGCGAGCTTCGTAAAACAGATCGCTGTGCGGCCCGGCGACTTGGTGAAAGCAGGACAAGTGCTCGGCCGACTCGACGATCGCGATCTGCAGCTCGAACGTGTAAAAGCCGTGGCGATTCGCGAAGAACGTTCCAATCAACATCGCGAAGCGATGGCCATGGGCGATCGCGCGCAGATCCGCATCATGTCAGCGCAAACGCAGCAGATCGAAGCGCAGGTCGGTTTGCTGGACGAGCAGTTGTCGCGCACCGAGATCGTCGCGCCGTTCGACGGCGTGATCGTGAAAGGCGACCTCAGCCAATCGCTGGGTGCGCCGCTGGAGCGCGGCCAGATGCTGTTCGAGATCGCGCCGCTGCAAAGCTATCGCGTGATTCTAGAAGTCGATGAGCACGACATCGGCGCGGTCGCGATCGGCCAGCGCGGCGCAATTACCCTGGCGTCATTGCCCGGCGAACAGATCGCGTTTCAGGTCAGCCGCATCACGCCGGTGAACATCGCGCGCGACGGCCGCAACTTCTTCCGCGTCGAAGCCAAGCTCGCGCAAGGCAACGCGCGTTTAAGACCGGGGATGGAAGGCGTCGGCAAGATCGACGCGGGCGAGAACAAGCTGATCTGGATCTATACCCATCATATGGTCGACTGGCTGCGTTTATGGGCCTGGTCATGGCTGCCATAAGGAGCATGCGAGCATGACCGTCGATCTGTTCAGCCGCTCGTGGCATCGCGTCGCACCGCTGCGTCCGCGGTTGCGTGGCCACGCGCAAATCCATCGTCATCTCTATCGCGGGCAAGTATGGTACGTGCTGCAGGATCACGCATCGCGCCGCGTGCATCGATTCAATCCGGCTGCGTACGAGCTCATCGGTTTGATGGACGGCGTGCGTACCGTGCAAGACCTGTGGGACATCGCGTGCGCGCGCCTCGGCGACGATGCCCCGTCGCAGAACGAAGTGATTCGTCTGCTGGGCCAGTTGCACATGGCGGATGCTCTGCAATGCGAAGTGCCGGCCGATGTGGTCGAGCTGCTGCGCCGTGCTGCGCGCTATCGCAAGAACAAGCTGCTGAGCGTGCTGTTGAGCCCGTTGTCGATCAAGTTTTCGCTGTTCGATCCGGAGCGGCTGCTCGTGCGTACGCTGCCCCTGTATCGGCCTCTGTTCTCGTGGTTCGGCGCGTTGTTGTGGTTGTGCGTCGTCGGCTTCGGCGTAGCGATGGCCGGGTTGCATTGGCACGAGCTGACGCAAGACGTCGTCGATCGCGTGCTGGCCGTGCACAACCTGGCGATTCTGCTCATCACGTTTCCGCTGGTGAAGGCAGTGCACGAGTTCGGTCACGCCTGCGCAGTCAAGCGCTGGGGCGGTGAAGTGCACGAAATGGGGATTATGCTGCTGGTGATGATGCCGATTCCGTACGTCGATGCATCGGCTGCGTCTGCGTTCAGATCCAGGCATCAGCGCGTCATCGTCGGTTCAGCCGGCATGCTGGCCGAACTGTTCATCGCCGCCATCGCGATGGTGATCTGGCTCAACGTCGAACCGGGCATCACGCGATCGGTAATGTACAACGTCGTGCTTATCGCCGGGGTGTCGACTTTGTTCTTCAACGCCAACCCGCTGCTGCGCTACGACGGCTATTACATCCTGTGCGACCTGATCGAGATGCCGAATCTGCGGCAGCGTTCGAGCCGCTATTTGAGCTACCTCACCGATCGTTTTCTGCTCGGCACGCCCGACGTCGAAACGCCCGAAGCGACCAAGGGCGAGCGTCGCTGGTGCCTGCTGTTCGGCGTCGCCTCGTTCATCTATCGCATGTTCCTGATGTTTGCGATCGGTCTGTTCATTGCCGGAAAATACTTCTTCGTCGGCGTGTTGCTGGCCATCTGGGCAGTGATCGGTTCGATCGTATTCCCACTCGTGCGCGGACTGTACTTTCTGCTGTACCACCCAAGGCTGCGTCGAACACGCGCGCGCGCAATCGGTGGAACGTTCGCCGCCCTCGGCGTGATCGTCGCGCTGCTGTTCTACATCCCGACGCCACTGTGGACGCAGGCCGAAGGCGTGGTGCGGGTGCCGGACGAAGCGGTGATACGCGCGCAGACCGACGGCTTCGTCGATCGCGTCGTCGCCCCGAGCGATACCGTGGTCCGCCGCGGCGATGCAATCCTCACGTTGTCCGAGCCGCTGCTGAAAACGCGGCTGCAAATGCTAGAAGCGAAACACGACGAGTTACAGGCGCGCTACGACGCCGAGCTGGTGTACAACCGCGTGCGCACCAAGAGCACCGCGAGCGAGCTCGGCGCGGTGGAAGCGGAATTGAATCGAACGCGCGACCGGTCGAGCCGATTGACGGTAGTGAGCCCGATGGACGGCCGCCTGGTGATGGCGCGCGATCAGGACATGCCTGCGCAGTTCGTGCATCAAGGTCAGACCTTGGCGTTTGTGATGGACGGCCGCAAGCTGTCGGCGCGCGTGATCGTATCGCAGCAGGATGTCGATCTCGTGCGCTCGCGTACGCAGCGCGTGCAGGTGCGGCTGTCGGATGATCTCAGCCGTGTCGTCACCGGAACCATCAAGCGCGAGATTCCCGCGGCGACTGCCGACCTGCCGAGCATGGCGTTGTCGGTGGAAGGGGGCGGCAACAATGCGCTCGATCCGCGCGAGAAGAGTGGCTCGAAGGCACTGCAGAAATTCTTCGAATTCGAGCTCGAGCTGCCGGCGCAGAAAACGGTGAACTTTGGCGGACGCGTGTACGTGCGCTTCGAGCATGGATCGGAACCGCTGGCGTATCGCTGGTATCGCGGCCTGCGGCAAGTTTTCTTGAAGCGCCTCAGTGTCTGATCACGGCCTGGCGTTAGCGGCGGGGTCGTATCCGGAGCGGCCGGAGCGGAGCACGTCGATGCTCGATCGGCTCGCGGGCTGGCCGGTGTTTCTCTGCGGCACGCTGTTGAGCCAGCGTGCGTGGAAGAGATCGCAGCGTGCGATGGCGGCGCATGTCTACGAAAGCACGCGGCTGGAGGATCGAGACTTTGCGAGCGACGCGCGGGCGATCCGCTATCAGCTGCGCAAGGATGGTTTGAACGGCGTCGCGGTGGATCGCGCGCTTGCACTTTGCAGCGACGTTGTCGCGCGTCTGTTCGATGACCGTCTGGAGTTTGCGGATCTCGCAGCTGCGCGCTGCATCTTGCACGGCAAGGTGGTGGAACATTCGGGCGGCCGCAAGCCCCGAGTCGTTGCGATTGCGGCGGCGATCGCCGCACTCGCAGGCTTTCGCGTCCACGTCATGTTCAGCACCGGCGTCGGCGCGAAGCGCGAATCGGAGGCCGCGCGCGAGCTGTTCGCCGCACTTGGCGTAACGCAGGCGAGCGTCGAAGCGGGCCTCGATGAAACCAAACGGCGCTCGGCTTATGCATGCGACGTCGTCTATGCGTGCTACCGCGAAATCGCATTCGACTATCTGCGCGATCGAATCGCATTCAAATCGCAGCCGCGCATCGGTCAACGCGGCATCGAAGTGCTGACCGGAGGATCTGCAACGGGCTCACGCGCAATGCTGCGCGGATTGCACTTCGCGATTCTGATGGAAGCCGACGCGATTCTGCTCGACGAATCGCACACGCCGCTAACGCTTGCAGCCGACGCGAGCAAGGGGCAAGAGCAGCGCTGGCTGTCCGCGGCGATCACCGCGGCGCGTGAGCTGTCCCACGACATTCACTTCGAATTCGCCGCGCAATGCAGCGTCAAGCTGACGGAAGCGGGACGCTCGCGATTAGCCGAGGTCGCTCCGTCGCTCGGGACGTTATGGGCCGGCACGCATCGGCGCGAGCATATCGTCAGCCTTGCATTGGTTGCACTGAACCTGCGCTGTGACGACGAGTATCGCGTGAACAGCGGTGTGCTGGAACTGAGCGATCCGAAATACATGGGCTTCGGACTGGATGCGAGCGACCGCGACACCTTGCGCCAGTTGATCGAAATCAAAGAAGGCTGCCGTATGTCGAGCGGGCGCGAACAACTTGCGAGCTTGAGCTGCCAGCGCTTCTATCGCCGGTACTTGAAGATGGGCGGCATGACGACCTGCGCGCGCGGCGCACGCGCCGAGCTGTGGTCGATGTTTGGGTTGGTTGTCGTGTCAGCAGCGCAGGCCCGGCGCAAACCGCGCACGCCGCTAGCGCCGCAAGTCTTCGCGACCGAGCGGGACAAGTGGGATGCTTTGATGAAGTCAGCGGTCAAAGCGCAAGAGCAAGGATGCGCTGTTGTCGTTTGCACGCGCACACCGATGGCCGCACGCGAATTCGCCGAGCTGCTCGATCAGTCGCAAATCCCGCATCAACTGTTGGTCGGGTCGCAGGACGAGAATGAAAGTGCGGCGTTTGCGCACGCTGCGATGCCGAGACAAATCACAGTGACCGTGAGCTGGGCCGCGCGCAGCGCGACGGTCGCGCCTACGGGCGGCGCGAATCATTCAGGTATGCGCGTGTTCATCGCGCAAGCGTTGGAATCCGCTCGACATGAGCAGCAGTTTGTTGCGCGGTGTGAGGTGAGTGGGTTGGGAACAGTGGTGCACTATTCCTGGTCGCTCGAGGATGAGTTGATTGCGGCGTATGCGCCGGTGGTTGCTACGGCGTTGTTAAGGGCGATGGGCGAGGGATCGGCGAGTTTGATGCGGAAGGGGACCTTGCGGTATGCGCAGTGGCGGGCGGGGATGGCGGCGAAACAATATCGGCGGGAGATGTTGGGGGTGGAGAATTACGTGGGGGATATGATGTCGTGTTCGGGGCCGCGGGTTTAGGGGACGGACGCCATCGTGGCGGACTAGATGTGTGCATCGACGCGCTCGGTATTATGGTCAATTAAGGCTCTTTTTTTATATGGAACAGTTGATCTTGGATGCATCGTTCCAAATCGAGTCCTCGTTCAGCGGCGCAAAGGGGGAAGCGGTCGGTGGCGGAAAGCGGCTGTGAACATATCAGGCGGTATAGATTAAACGCTGCATGATTGATACTTTCGATCGCGATCATCCGTGGCCTGGCCAGTGCGGCGTGTCTCATCTATTCAAGTTCACTAGGCTGGATGATGCTGCGCCAGAAAGGCTTAGACAAGTGCTCGTAGAAGGGCGTCTTTACCATGCTTTGCCGAGAGACTTCAATGATCCTTGGGATTGCAGGCCCGCAGTCCAGTCGCTTTCAGACGGACACGCACTTGCGCGCGCTCGAAATCATTTAGTCCGCGTCCTGAGAGAACAAATGCCGCGGCGAGAGGCGGAACGAGAGGCTACAGCAACTCTGTCGAATGTCGAGCAGACGCATGCGCAACTCCAAGACGCCTTGGAAGAAACGTACGGCAGTGTTCGAGTATGTAGCTTCGCAGGAAGGAAAGATAATCATCTGCTATGGGCACACTATGCGGCGGCACACTCGGGCCTTTGTCTTGAGTTTGACGCGCGCAAGATTCCCTTCAGTTTTGCGCGTAAGGTGAAGTACCAATCAGAGTACCCCACCCTGGAGTATCCACTGAAGCTCGACAAATGCGCTCTTGTACCGCTCTTAACCAAGTCGAAAGACTGGGCGTACGAGGATGAGTTCAGGAGCCTGCTTAATCCCAACGCGCCTCCGCCCTTTCCGAATTATTCGGAGGGGATAGAGATTGCCCTCGACGCTCTGACTGGCGTCTACCTTGGGGCGAAAATGACGGCTAAACATAGCGAGCAGATAGTAGACTGGGTAGGTGAGGGTCCTTTTCAACCTACTTTATGGCAAGTGACCGCACAACGCTCTTCATTCGCGCTTAACTTTGCCCGACTGTAGGTCGGACGACGGTGGTCGATTCACATCGAAGTGCGCCATGCAGAGCGCGGCGCTAAGATGTCTTCAACGGGTGTCCAGTAGCCAAGATATCTGCGCGTCGGAGAAGTCAGTTCCTTATGAAAGTATCGACGGTCAATGTTTTCGCCGACGAGTTTGGCCTAACGCCGATTCATCGCGGTAGGAACCCCGGCGGTACGCTGCAGTCAATCCATAGAGAGCATCGTCGAGTCCGATATCTAGTTCGACCAGAGTTCTGAATAGGTCACCGAGGAGAAATCAGATGTCCGACGTTGTGTCAGTGCTTATCACAGGGACTGTCACTGCTTTCGGTCGGTATGTAAGCACGCCGATAGGGTCAGGCCTTGCCTTTGCCCCTTGAGGAGCCCGGGGCGTGGGCTTGGTCGAGCTACCGCGCGCATGTGGGTCAGACGGCAGC
>JBDTMS010000086.1:0-10057 GCA_039934195.1 Betaproteobacteria bacterium | reverse complement strand
TGCGGCTGCATGTCGAACCGCATGCTGCCCGACTCGACCTTCTCGATGTCGAGAATGTCGTTGATCAGACGCACCAGCCGCTCGCTGTTACTGTGAGCGATGCGAATCAGATTGAGCGTCTGGTCGGCGACCGGTCCGAGCGCACCGCCGACGATCAACCCAAGCGACCCGCGAATCGAGGTCAGCGGCGTGCGCAGCTCGTGGCTCACCGTCGAGATGAACTCGCTCTTCATGCGATCGACCTTTTTGCGCTCGGTGGCGTCGCGAATGATCGAAATGAGCACCGGCGTTTCCCCCGGCCGGTTCACCAGCTGAATGGTCGCGTCGACCGGAAACTCTGAACCATCCGCTCGCCTGAACACGGCTTCGAGGTGCGAGGACTTCATCTCTCCCTTGAGCAGCGGCTGCACCCAGATCCGGTATTGCGCTTCGGTGATGTCGCCGCGGATATCCCAGGGCGCCAGACCGATCAATTGCTCGCGTGTATAGCCGAGATTGTTGGCTGCGCCGAGGTTCACGTAGCTGAAGCGAAAGTCCGCTGGGTCGTACATGAAGATCATGTCGAGCGTGTTGTCGAGCACGTGCTTGAAGCGGTTCAAGGCTTCGGTAACATGCACACGCTCGTCGACGTCGCGCGATACGCCGATCACCTGAGAAGTACGCGAGCTGCCCGGTTCGCGTACCGCGCGAAACGAGGTTTCCACCCACACCCAGCCGCCGCGTTTGCGGCGCAGCCGGCACGTGACCGTCTTCGCCTCGTTTTGTTTGACCACCTCGACGAATCGCGCCCGCGCTGCCACGACATCGTCCGGATGGATGAACTCGCCCACCGACATGTCTTTCAGCTCGTCGGGTGCAAACCCCAGCACGGGGACACTCGCGGGCGATGCGTATTCGATGATCGCATCAGGCGTGAGGCGCGTGATCATGTCGCTCGAATTGTCTGCCAGCAACCGATGCAGCTCTTCGCTCTGCGTCAGCGCAGACTGGATCGTCTTCATGCCGGTGACATCGGTGGCAACGCCCACGATGTAGTCCCCGTCGGGCAAAGCCACCCGCCGTTTGCTTTTCAGCAGCCATCGCTTGCTGCCGTCGTGGCGAATCATCTCGATTTCGCTGATGACTGCCCCATCTTGAGCGAACGCACGGTCGTCCTCGTCCCAGGACCGACGGGCGAGCTCGGCCGGCATGATGTCCGGGTCGCTCTTGCCTACTAAGACGGCGCGGTCCTGTCCCGCGAGGTCGCTGAACGCCTGATTGAACAACACCCAGCGATGCTGTTGGTCCTTCACGAACAGGGCCTGTGGAACGGCCTCCAACACCGCGTCGAGAAATTTCTGACTGCGCTCGAGCGCGATGGCGGCCTGCCGGTTCTGCGTCACATCGTGCATCGCGCCGGCAAAGCGCGCCGGTTTGCCGGTTTCGTCCCAGAACGCCTGGCCGCGCGCATGGAACCAGCGGTAGTCGCCATTTTTCAAGCGCAGCCGATACTGGACGTCATACGGCGTGCGCTGGTCGAGGTGGACGCGCAGCGCGGCGAACACAGCTTCCCGGTCGTCCGGATGCAAATGCGACTCGAAGGTCGAGCGCAAGGCAGGGAACTCCTCCACGGGATAACCGAGAAGCTGCGAGTAACGCGGCGAGAAGTAGCAGTAGCCGTCATCCATGTGCCAGTCCCAGATGCCGTCATCG
The DNA here is from genome assembly GCA_039934195.1 of Betaproteobacteria bacterium. GTDB lineage: Bacteria > Pseudomonadota > Gammaproteobacteria > Burkholderiales > SHXO01 > SHXO01. The sequence continues at coordinate 8,365 of JBDTMS010000086.1, read as the reverse complement.
GTGCCTTGCACGACCAGCTGGAAGCGCTCTTCACTGTCTTTGATCGCCTGCTCGGCTTGCTTGCGCTCGGTGACATCCTGAATCTGCGCGATGAAATGCAGCGGCGCGCCTTTGGCGTCGCGCACCAGCGATGCGTTGAGCAGCACGAAGACGAACTCGCCGTCGACGCGCCGGTAGCGTTTTTCCATCTGGTAGCTCTTGATCTCGCCGTCGAGCAGGCGTTGCACCTGACTCAGGTCGGCGCCGAGATCGTCCGGATGCGTGATGCTTTGAAACGTCATCGACAGCATCTGCGCCTCGGAATAACCGACGATTTCGAGCAGTGCTGAGTTGACCTTGATTCACTGGCCTTCGAGCGAAACGATGGCTTTGCCGATGGGTGCGAAATCGAACGCAGTGCGAAAACGCTCGTTGCTCTCTTGCAGAGCGCGCTCGTGTACCAGGCGCGCGGTGATATCGACACCCGAGATGAACACGCCTGCGATGTGGCCGTTTTCGCGCAGGTCGGGAATTAAATCGATGGCAATTTCGCGAACGACGTCGCCGCGCTTCAGGACGCGCTCGTAATTCGTGCGCTGGCCGGCGATAGCTCGTTGATAATATCCGCCGACCTCAGCGTACGCGGCGTCACCGATCAATTTGCGCAACGGCATTCCCTCGCTGGCGGCCGGGTCGAGACCGTACCACTCCTGATAGGTACGATTGCAGAAACGGAACACCTCATCTGCGTCCACGTAGCCGATGCATGCGGTGCTGTTGTCGGATACCAGCCGCAGCCAGGCCTCGCGCTGCGCCAGCGCCGCTTCCGCGCCCCGGCGGGCAGTGTTGTCGCGGCCGACGATAAACACGCCGAGGACCCCTTCGTCGGGGCGCACATCGGGCATCAGATCGACCAGGACGTCCCGATGCGTGTCGCCTTTGCTTATGCGGCGCTCGTAGCTGATGCGCGAGCCCGCCAATGCGTGGTCGTAGTTGAACGCGATCTGCTGCCAGGCTTCGTAGCCGACGATCTGCTGCACTGTCTTGCCGATGCAGCTCGCGGGTTCGCGGCCGTACCATTCCCGATAGGTATGGTTGCAGAAGATGTAGCGCAAGCCGCTGTCGACATACCCGATCAGCGCGGGGGCGTTGTCCAGCACCATGCGCAAACGCGATTCGCTGGATTGCAGCTCCTGCGTGCGCAGCTGGACCTGGCGTTCGGCGAGGTTCGCGGAATCGCGCAGTTGCCGCATGAGATTGTGCTGTGCGAGCTCAGCGCGCAGGCGTTGGATGTCGAAGCGCAGCATCAGCCCGCCCACCGCTACGGTGAGCATGGTGAGCACGCAAAGCTGCGACAGCGCAAAGATGGCGAGTCCGAATTCCGTGCCGTAATACCCCATCTGTTGGCCGCGCAGACGCAGTAGCGCCAGCAGCGGGGTCAGGACGAAAACCGAAATCAGCAGCGCCCGCACGACCCGTCCGCTGACATAATTGTTGGTTAGGATCGGCATCAGGCCGAGACCGGGCTGCAGGAACCAGATCGCGATGGCAGTGGCGAGCAGCCCAATGCTGGTATGCAGTGCCATCAGCGTGAAGGAGGCGACGCCGGTCAGCGCCGACACGTTCAGCAGGTAGCCGAAGGCCGAAGTCATCGCGATCATGAACGCGAGGAACGCAAGTACTTGCGACAGCACCGAGCAGCGTGCCGAGCCCGAGCGCGACAGCAGCAAAGCGCTGCTCAGCAGCAGCAGGCAAGTTGCCGTGTTCAACCCCATGCGGCCGGGGTAGGCGGGGCCGGAGTGATCGACGAACAGGATCTGATCGATGTTGAACGCCGGATCGAGGATGTATTCGACCAGCGTGATCGAAACGATTGCGACGACGATCCAGACGATCGATCTCGCCGTGATCTGTGCATTCGACCACGCCGGTGCAAACGCCAGCGTGCATAACGCAACGCCCAACAGGGTCAGCGAAAGCGCGGTATTGGCCTTGATTTGAGGAAGTCCGCTCCAGCCTGTTTTTAGCGCCTCGATGCCGAATGCCCAGCCGATCAGGGCGCCGATGCCGATCAGCAAGGTCAGCGCCGCGGCAGTACGCGCGACGTTCTGTGTCCAGCCCTGCGTGCCGACGCCCAGCGCGGACTCGATCGTCGTTTGATGCCAAAGCAACTCGGGGGAAACCGAAGAATTCATATCGGACTCGCGTGTTCGGGTTTCGAACAGCCCGGACCGGCGCTGCTAAGGGGAGATCGGATCTGCATCCGGACAATTAACGGCGCGAAGACGACGCAATTGAGGCCGGTTGGATCGGTCGTTCGCAGCTGATCCCGCTGGGGCGACGGCGCCGGCGGATGCGAGCCGGAATGAATTGCAGTCGGCCGCGACAAAGCCGCCGCTATGCATCACTCGCTGGATTGGCGCCGCCGGAACGATCCTGGCCGCAGGCGCGCGCTCTGCTGTGTCCGCAACGGCAGCTCGAGCCATGGCGCGTTGGCAGGAGAAGACTATTCGGCGTTTGCGCGGACCGGATTATTCCCTGCGTGCAGCGTCATTCCGCATTCCAGGGAATGCCGTCACTGCGGCCCGCGCCTATGGCCAGCGCGGCGGCCGCGGTGCGCGTCTCGACCCCGAGCTTCTCGTACACGTGGTCGAGGTGCTTGTTCACCGTACGGGGGCTGATGCCGAGGATCTCGCATTGCGTGTGCGGGGCGTGGAGAAAACCAAGCGCTACAAAGCCGCTGACGAAATGATCGAGAAGGTGCGGCTCACCGAACTGGCGAGCCGCCTGCCGGGGCAACTGTCCGGTGGTCAGCCGCAGCGCGTGGCGCTCGCGCGCGCCGCGATCACCGAGCCGCGCGTGTTGCTGCTGGACGAGCCGCTGTCGGCGCTCGATGAGCAATTGCGCGTGCAGATGCGCCAGGAGCTGCGGCGCATGCAGCAGGAGCTCGGCATCACCTTCGTGCACGTGACGCACTCGCAGCTCGAAGCGATTGCGCTGGCGGATCTGGTGGTGGTGATGGAGCGCGGCAAGATCAAACAATCGGGCCCGGCGCGCGAGATCTACGATCAGCCGCGCGATCGCTACGTTGCCGAATTTCTCGGCGGTCAGAACGTATTGCACTGTCGCGTCGAGCATGTCAACGGCGCAACGGTTCTGGTGAGCGCCCCCGACGTGCGCGGAATCGAAGTGCCGCTGGCAGGACGCGCGGGACTGGTAACCGGCGATCGCATCGATGTCGCCGTGCGCCGCGATGACATACACTTACGTCGTGCCGATAGCGTCGAGCCCGCGGTCGGCACGGCGGCGGTCGGTGCGCGAGTCAAAGCGGTGGAATATCAGGGCTACTTCGTCAAGGTGATGCTGCACGCTGCCGGCGAAGAGGAATTCGTCGCCTACGTGGCAGAGCGCGAGTTCTTCCGCGATCCGCTGGCCGCGGGCGACGTCGTGCTCGCGACCTGGTCGAGCAACCTTGCGCGGCTGCTCGCCTAAGTCCCACGCAGCATCGGCGATCTATTCAACTACATATCTAAGGAGACCCGCATGTCCGACTATCAAACGTTCGATCTCGGCAACGTGGTGCTGCAGTCCGGCGCCACCTTGCGCGATGCGAAGCTCGCGTACAAAACGTTCGGTACGCTGAACAGCAAGAAAGACAACGTGATCGTCTTTCCGACCTGGTATTCGGCCCAGCACTACGAAAACGAGTGGCTGATCGGCGAGAACATGGCGCTGGATCCGCGCAAGTATTTCATCATCATCCCGAACATGCTCGGTAACGGATTGTCGAGCTCGCCCAGCAATACGCCGGAGCCGTATGGGCGTGCACGCTTCCCCCGCGTGACGGTATACGATCAAGTAGAAACTCAGCATAAACTGTTGCGCGAAAAGTTCGGCATCGAGCGCATCAAGCTGGTGACTGGCTGGTCGATGGGCGCAGCGCAGACATTCCAATGGGGCGCGAGCTATCCCGACATGGTCGAGCGCATCTGCCCGTTCCAGGGCGCCGCCAAGTGCGCGCGTCACAACTTCGTGTTCCTTGAGGGTCTGAAGGCCGCGCTGACTGCAGATGCGGCGTATCAAGACGGCTGGTATGAAAAGCCGCCGACGCGTGGGATACGTGCGATGGCGCGTGTCTACGCGGGCTGGGGATTTTCGCAAACCTTTTATCGCCAGAAGCTCGATATCAAGGCGCTCGGCTATTCGTCGCTCGAGGATTTTCTCGTGTCCTTCTGGGAAGGCTATTTCCTAACGAGGGACGCCAACGACTTGCTCGCGTTACTGTGGACCTGGCAGTACGCGGATATCAGCGCGAACCCGAAGTACAACGGCGATTTCGATAAGGCGCTCGCCTCGATCAAAGCGAAAGCCTACGTGATGCCGGCGTCAACCGATTTGTATTTTCCGCCGGAAGACAGCGAATACGAAGTCGCGCACATGCCGAACGCCGAATTGCGCACGGTTAAATCCGTGTGGGGGCATTTCGCCGGCGGACCGGGGACGAGCCCGGAAGACGTGAAGACGCTGGACAAGGCGCTGGTGGAATTGCTCGCCAGCTAACCGAGACCCGCTGCAGAATCAACCCGCCTCCCCGTCGCGAGCGCACGGGGAGGGGTGCACCGCTTGGCTATTTGCGCAGCTCAGCCAGATCGCGGTAGAGATCCAGCACTTCCGGATTCGCCAGCGCCTCTTGATTCTTGATCGGCAGACCGTGCACGATGCTGCGCACGGCCAGCTCGACGATCTTGCCGCTTTTCGTCCGAGGTATATCCGCGACTTGAATGACCTTTGCCGGCACGTGCCGCGGTGTCGTGTTGGTCTTGATGTGCGCTTTGATGCGCTTGATCAGCGAGTCGTCCAAGGTCAATCCGTCGCGCAGGCGCACGAATAAAACTACGCGCACGTCGTTGTCCCAATCCTGGCCGATCACCAGACTCTCGATCACTTCGTCGAGGCGCTCGACCTGGCGATAAATCTCCGCCGTGCCGATGCGCACGCCGCCGGGATTCAACACGGTGTCCGAGCGGCCGTAGATGATCAAGGTGCCGCGCTCGGTCAATTCCATGTAGTCACCGTGGCGCCATACATTCGGGAAGCGCGCGAAATACGCGTCGTGATACTTTCTGCCGCCGTCGTCGTTCCAGAAACCGACTGGCATCACCGGGAAGGGTGCTGCGCACACCAGCTCGCCTTTCTGACCGACGATCGGCTGTGCGTGCTCGTCGTACACCTGGACCTTCAGCCCGAATCCGCGGCATTGAATCTCGCCGCGATACACCGGCAGCAGCGGACTGCCGAGAACGAAACACGAAACGATGTCGGTGCCACCTGAGATCGACGACAACAGCAGATCCTGTTTGATGCTGCTGTAGACGTAATCGTAGCTTTCCGCTACCAGCGGCGAGCCGGTCGACGTGATCGTCTTGAGCGAGGTGAGCCGATGCGTGTCCATCGGTTTGAGGTTCAGCTTGGCGAGCGCGTCGATGTATTTCGCCGATGTCCCGAAGATGGTCATGTCCTCGGTGTCGACTAGATCGAACAGCACGTTCGGGTTCGGATAAAACGGCGAGCCGTCGTCGATCAGCAGCGTCGCGCCGGTGGCAAGGCCGGTGACCAGCCAATTCCACATCATCCAGCCGCAGGTGGTGAAATAGAACAGACGATCGTCGGGCTTGAGATCGGTGTGGAGCTGGTGCTCCTTGATGTGCTGGAGCAGACAGCCGCCGGTGCCGTGCACGATGCACTTGGGGACCCCGGTGGTCCCCGAGGAATACAGAATATAGAGCGGATGATCGAACGGCACGCGCTCGAACGCGATCTCTTCCGGCTCCAGCCCAGCGACGAAAGAGCTGAAATGCACGGCGAGCGGAATGTCGTTGATCAGCGGCTTCGCGATCGTGTAGGGAAGCACCACGACCTTCTCGACCGACGGCAATTGCGTGGCGATTTCTCTGAGGCGCGCCAGCACGCTGTGCGTCTTGCCGGAGTAGTAATAGCCGTCGACGCAGAACAGAATTTTCGGCTCGATCTGACCGAAGCGGTCGAGCACCCCTTGCGTGCCGAAATCCGGCGAGCATGACGACCAGATCGCGCCGATGCTCGCGGTGGCAAGCAAGGCCACGATGGTTTCCGGCATGTTTGGCATCATCGCGGCGACGCGATCGCCTTTGCGGATGCCCATCGCGCGCATCGCTTGCGCGGTGACCGAGACGAGCTCCTGCAACTCGGCAAAGGTCACTTTGCGGCGGACTTTGTTTTCGCCCCAGAACACCATCGCGATGCCGCGATCGTCCCGCCGCAATAAATTTTCGGCGTAGTTGATGCGCGCCTGTGGAAACCAGCGCGCGCCGGGCATGCGATCGCCGTCGATGAGATAGGGCGTCGCGCCCTTGTCGCCGATGACACCGGCGAAGTCCCACATCGATTCCCAGAACTGCGCCGGCTCGCGAATCGTCCAGTCGTACAGCGAAGCGTGGTCGCTGGCGTTCGCGTGCCACTGTTCGTTGACGTGCGCGATGAAGCGCGTGAGGTTCGCGTTCGCGACACGCTCGGCCGACGGTTGCCAGATCGGCGTAGGGGTCTGTGCCGTTGTCACCAAAGTCACTCCCAACAAGCGGGCCGGTCAGCCGGCGCGCATTTGCGGAAACAGAATTACGTCGCGGATGCTCGGACTATCGGTCAGCAGCATCACCAGGCGATCGATGCCGATGCCTTCGCCGGCGGCCGGCGGCATGCCGTATTCCAGCGCGCGAATGTAGTCGGCGTCGTAATGCATCGCCTCGGAATCGCCGGCTTCTTTCTGGCGCGCCTGCTCGAGAAAGCGTGCGGCCTGATCTTCGGGATCGTTCAATTCGGAAAAACCATTCGCGATCTCGCGGCCGGCGATGAACAGCTCGAAGCGATCCGTGACGGCGGCATTGCTGTCGTTGCGGCGGGCGAGCGGTGAGACTTCAGCCGGATAATCGATGATGAACGTCGGGTCGATGAGTTGCTGTTCCGCCGTTTGTTCGAAGAACGTGAGCTGCAGCGCGCCGAGCGCATCTTCCGGCCGGTAGGCGACATCGTTCTTGGCGAACCAGTCGATCAGAGAATTTCGATCGTTGAGTTGCGCTTCGGAGAATTGCGGACAATATTTCAGCACCGCCTGCACCATCGTCAAGCGGTCGAACGGCCGCGCCAGGTCGATCTCGCGGCCCTGATAAGTCAGCAGCGCGGTGCCGAGAACGTTCTGTGCGACTTCGAGAAACATCTGCTCGGTGAAGTCCATCAGAAAACGATAGTCCTGGTAGGCCTCGTAGAACTCGAGCATGGTGAATTCGGGATTGTGCCGCGTCGAGATGCCTTCGTTGCGAAAGTTGCGGTTGATCTCGAAGACTTTCTCGAAGCCGCCGACCATCAGGCGTTTCAAATACAACTCCGGCGCGATACGCAGATACAGTTGCGTGTCGAGCGCGTTGTGATGCGTGACGAACGGTCGGGCCGCGGCGCCGCCGGGGATCGGATGCATCATCGGCGTTTCCACTTCCAGATAACCGTGGCGCACGAGGAATTCGCGAATCGCCTGTACGGTCTTCGAGCGCACTTCGAACACCCTGCGCGATTCCGGATTCGAGATGAGATCGAGATAGCGCTGGCGGTATTTCTGTTCCTGATCGGTGAGGCCGTGGAATTTTTCCGGCAGCGGACGCAGCGACTTAGACAGCAAGCGCACTTGCTTCGCTTTCACCGACAGCTCGCCGGTACGCGTGCGAAACAGCACGCCGGTGGCGCCGACGATGTCGCCGAGATCCCAATGTTTGAGCGCGTCGTACACGGCTTCGCCGACTTCATCGCGCGTAACGTAAAGCTGAATGCGGCCGGACATGTCCTGCAACGTGACGAAGCTCGCTTTGCCCATCACGCGCTTGAGCACCATGCGGCCGGCAACGCTGACCTTGATCGGCGTTTCTTCCAGCGCTTCGTTCGCCGCTTCGACGTGCTCGGCGTGGAGCACGCCCGCCAGGTGCGTGCGCCGAAAATCGTTCGGAAACGCATTGCCTTTTTCGCGCAGTGCGGTGAGCTTGGCGCGACGCTCGTCGACCAGCTTCTCAGTGTCGTTGGATGCTGCGAGCTCGTCGAGCGCAGGCAAATCGTTAGGCTCTCCGGCCATTCTGGTCTCCTGATGATTCACGCGATGGACCTTGGATTCGCCGAGGAACAATAGGGTTAGATGTCATGCGCAGGTTCAAACGCCTTTCTTCAGGCTCGCGGTGATGAACTCATCGAGATCGCCATCGAGCACGCCTTGCGTGTTGCCGACTTCGACGTCGGTGCGAAGATCCTTGATGCGCGACTGGTCGAGCACGTACGAGCGAATCTGATGGCCCCAGGCGATGTCGGTCTTGGA
>JBDTMS010000085.1:0-10072 GCA_039934195.1 Betaproteobacteria bacterium | reverse complement strand
GTATTACGAAGCCAAGAAGCGGCACGAGGCCAAGCTCAAGCAGAAGCAAATCCAGGTCAAGGAAGTCAAGTTCCGGCCCGGTACCGACGAAGGCGACTATCAGATCAAGCTGCGCAATCTGATCCGCTTTCTGGACGAGGGCGACAAGGCCAAGATTACCTTGCGCTACCGTGGGCGCGAGATGGCGCACCAGGAATTCGGAATCAAGCTGCTCGAGCGCGTGCGTACGGACCTGGATCCCTACGGCGTCGTCGAACAGTGGCCGAAGATGGAAGGGCGGCAGATGGTGATGGTCCTCGGACCGAAGAAAAAGCCGCCGCACTAGCGCACGACCGGCGCTCGACCGGGCAGTAGATCGAGCCGCAAACAATTGATGTCGTGGTCCCAAAGAGCCGTGTTCGCGGCCACCCGCCGTCATAACGAAGGAGTTGCAAGTCATGCCGAAGATGAAGACCAAGAGCGGAGCCGCCAAGCGGTTTCGCATGACAGGGAATGGCGGCATCAAACGCAGCAAAGCGTTTCTGCGCCACATCCTCACCAAGAAGAGCACCAAACGCAAACGCCATCTGCGCGGCACGACGCAGGTGAGCGCGGCCGACAAGCGCTCGATCCGAGCCATGCTTCCCTACGCATAAAAAGGAGCGCACATGCCTAGAGTCAAGCGTGGGGTAACGGCGCGCGCACGCCACAAGAAAGTTCTGGATCAGGCGAAGGGGTTCCGCGGTCGCCGCAAGAATGTATTTCGCATCGCCAACGAAGCGGTGATGAAGGCCGGGCAGTACGCCTATCGCGATCGACGCGTTCGCAAGCGCGAGTTTCGCGCATTGTGGATTGCCCGTATCAACGCCGCTGCACGTGAATGCGGAATGACCTATTCCGTGTTCATGAACGGCCTCAAAAAAGCCGCGATCGATCTCGATCGCAAAGTCCTGGCCGATCTTGCGGTGTTCGATAAACCTGCCTTTGCCAAGATTGCAGATCAGGCCAAATCCAGCCTGAACGCCTGATCTCTACGGTTCGGCAAGATAAGGAGGCTGCCGAGCCTCCTTTTTTGTTTGCGCGGATCTAAATCGGAACCACTCACGCCCACACTTCCATGGAAGGCCCGGAAAAATTAGAAGGCCCGGAAAAATTAGTCGACGATGCGGCTCGGGAGTTTGCGGCTGCGACCTCGGCGGCCGAACTGGAGCAGGTGAAAGCGCGCTACCTCGGCAAGGCAGGCGCCGTCACCGACTTGCTCAAAGGTCTGGGCAAATTGCCGGCGGCAGAACGGCCACAGGCCGGCAGCCGGATCAACGAAGTCAAAAATCGCATCGATGCTGCACTCACGGCGCGGCGCGAGGCGATGGCGCAAGGTGAGCTCCACGCCCGTCTGGCGGAAGAATCGCTCGACGTCACGTTACCCGGTCGCCGACGCGGCACCGGCGGCATCCACCCGATCATTCGAACCTGGCAGCGCGTGGAACAGATCTTCCGCTCGATCGGCTTCGATGTGGCCGACGGGCCGGAAATCGAAACCGACTGGTACAACTTCACTGCGCTCAACCAGCCGGAAAATCATCCCGCCCGTTCGATGCATGACACCTTCTATGTCGAGGGCGGGTTGCTGCTGCGCACGCATACCAGTCCGATGCAGGTGCGCTATGCGCTACAGCACAAGCCACCGATCAAAGTGATTGCACCGGGACGCACCTATCGCGTCGATAGCGATGCAACCCACTCGCCGATGTTTCATCAGGTCGAAGGCTTATGGATCGACGACGACATAAGCTTCGCCAATCTCAAAGGCGTCTACACCGATTTCTTGCGGAAATTTTTCGAGACCGACGATCTGCAGGTACGCTTTCGGCCATCGTTCTTCCCGTTTACCGAGCCCTCCGCTGAGATCGATATGCAATTCGCAAGTGGCCCATTGCAAGGCCGCTGGCTCGAGATCTCCGGTGCCGGACAAGTGCATCCGGCCGTCGTGCGCAACTTCGGCCTCGATCCCGAGCGCTGGATCGGCTTTGCGTTCGGCAGCGGACTGGAGCGGTTGACGATGCTGCGCTATGGCATCGACGATCTGCGGCTGTTTTTCGACGGCGATCTTCGCTTCCTCAAGCAATTTAGTTGATGCCGACATCTCGGCCCAAACCGACGGATTAACCAGCGCCATGCAGTTCTCGGAAAGTTGGCTGCGCACGATGGTGGATCCTCCGCTCGCCACGGAGGCGCTTGCGCACAAGCTCACTATGGCCGGTCTCGAAGTGGAAACGTGTGAGCCTGTGGCGCCGACGTTTGCCGATGTCGTCGTTGGCCAGGTGCGCACGTTCGAGAAGCATCCGAATGCCGATCGATTAAACGTTTGTCAGGTCGATGTCGGTGCGGCCCGCATGCTGAATATCGTGTGCGGTGCGCCCAACGTCGTTGCGGGGATGAAAGTTCCGTGCGCGATAGTTGGCGCAAGCCTGCCCGGTCCCACGTCCGATCAGCCGCTGCAGATCAAAGCTGCCGAGATGCGTGGCGTGCAAAGCGAAGGCATGCTGTGTTCTGCGCGCGAGCTCGGTCTCTCGGACGATCACAGCGGGTTGCTGGTCCTCGATCCGGCCGCCCCGCTTGGCGCCGCTGTGCGCGAATATCTCGATCTCAACGATCACGTCTTCACGGTCAAGCTGACGCCGAATCGCGCCGATTGCTTGTCGGTGCTCGGCGTCGCGCGAGAAGTCGCTGCACTGACTGGATCGCCGCTGACGGCGCCGGAGGTGCGACCGGTGGAAGCGGTATCTATCGCGACTTTTCCGGTGCAGATTTCCGATCCGAGCGGCTGCGGCCGCTTCACCGGGCGCGTAATTCAATGCGTAGACGCGGCAGCTGCAACGCCTGAGTGGATGCGCAGACGGCTAGAGCGAGCGGGCCAGCGTTGCATCTCCGCCCTGGTCGATGTGACCAACTACGTGATGCTCGAGCTCGGCCGGCCGCTGCACGTATACGACCTGGACAAGCTCTCGTCGGGCATCGATGTGCGCTTCGGCAGAGCAGGCGAACAGGTCAAGTTGCTCAACGAGCAGACCGTCGCGCTCGCACCTGACGTCCTGGCGATCACGGACGCGTCCGGGCCGATCGGTCTCGCCGGCATCATGGGCGGGGATAGCACGAAGGCGGACGAGCACACCCGCAACGTGTTCCTCGAGGCGGCGTTCTTCTATCCCGATGCCATCGCAGGACGCGCACGCCGCTACAACTTCTCCAGCGATGCGTCGCATCGGTTCGAACGCGGCGTCGATTTCGACAACAACATCGACGGCATCGAGCGCGCAACGCAACTCATCCTCGACATCTGCGGCGGTCGACCGGGCCCGGTGAGCGATGTCGTCGCCAAGGTGCCGGAGCGCAAGCCGGTGCGTATGCGAGTTGCGCGGGCGCGGCGCATCATCGGCGTGCCGATTCCTGCCGATGAAATGGCGGACGTCTTTGCGCGATTGCATCTGCCTCACACGCGTGAAGGCAACGGCGAAGCGCAGGTATTCGTCGTCACGCCGCCGTCCTATCGCTTCGATATCGAGATCGAAGAAGATTTGATCGAAGAAGTCGCGCGCGTGCATGGCTTCGAGCGGCTGCCGGTCGAACTGCCGGTCGCACGCGCCATCATGCGCAGCCAACCGGAGACGCAGCGCTCGTTGCATGCCCTGCGCGCACAGCTGGCTGCCGCCGACTACCAGGAAGTCATCAACTTCAGTTTCGTCGAGCCGCAGTGGGAGCAGGACTTCACGGATAACAGCACGCCGATCCAACTGCTCAATCCGATCGCCAGTCAGCTCTCGATGATGCGCACCAGCCTCATTGCGGGCCTGGTCGCTAATGTCGGCTACAACGTGAATCGCCGTGCCGTTCGGGTTCGGGTGTTCGAGATCGGCCGCGTATTTCTGCGTGTGCCTGACGCGCCCGAAGCGCCGCTCGAAGTCGCGGGCATCCGTCAGCCGGTGCGAATTGCGGCTGCAGCTTTCGGCTCGGAAGCCGAAGAACAATGGGGCATCGAAGCACGTAGCGTCGATCTGTTCGACCTCAAAGGCGATCTGGAAACGCTGTTCGGGTCGCAGCGTCCTCGTTTCGAGGCAGGCGTGTATCCGGCATTTCATCCGGGCCGCAGCGCTCGGGTACTTTTGGGGGATCGGGCGGTAGGCTGGATCGGCGAGCTGCATCCACGCTGGCAGCGGAAGTACGAGTTGCCGGGGCCCGTGGTCGCATTCGAGATCGACGCTGACGCGCTACAGCACGTGCCGCTGCCGAACTACGCAGAGGTCGCGAAGTTTCCGGAAGTGAGCCGCGATCTCGCCATGCTGTTCCCGGAATCGGTCTCGATTCAGGCGATTTTCGATGAGCTGACATCACGAAAACCGAAACATGTTGCGAGTGTCCGGTTATTCGATGTGTACCGTGGTTCTGGCGTTGAAACGGGAAGAAAAAGTCTTGCTTTCCGAGTGTTATTACAAGATACTCAAAAAACTTTGACCGACTCGGAAGTCGAATCGGCGTTGGCCCAAGTGGTTCAGCGCCTCGAGCGACAATTCGGCGGACGACTCCGCAACTGAGGTTGTTTAGATGACGCTTACCAAGGCTGACCTGGCAGATCTGCTGTTCGAAAAAGTCGGTTTGAACAAGCGCGAGGCCAAAGATATGGTCGAATGCTTTTTCGAAGAAGTCCGCAAAGCGTTGGAGGCGGGCGAGGGCGTCAAGCTGTCCGGCTTCGGCAATTTCCAGTTGCGCGATAAGCCGCAGCGGCCGGGCCGCAATCCGAAAACCGGTGAAGAAATTCCGATCACTGCACGCCGTGTGGTTACCTTCCACGCAAGTCAAAAGCTGAAGGCGATGGTGGACAAGAATTATGATGGACGAGACGCCGAGCCTCAGCAGCACCAAGCTTAGCCTTCCGGCCATCCCAGCAAAGCGCTACTTCACTATCGGTGAGGTGAGCGAATTGTGCGGTGTGAAGCCGCACGTGTTGCGCTACTGGGAACAGGAATTCACGCAGCTCAAACCGGTCAAGCGCCGCGGTAATCGCCGCTACTATCAGCATCACGAAGTGTTGCTAATTCGGCGCATTCGCCAGCTCCTCTACGAAGAAGGCTTCACCATCAGCGGCGCGCGCCATCGGCTCGACCAGGCACCTGTGCCGGCGGCTAAAGCGAGCACCGCCGGCGGAGCGCAAGTAAACGCGGCAACGCTTCGCGCAGAAATCGCAAGTGTTCTCGAATCGCTTCGCTGAGCCGGCCGACTGCCTATGATCGTTGAGCGTTATGCGCGAGCGAGTGTGGGCCGGACGACTGATCCGTGGGGGGCTTCTGCTATACTCCAGCGCGAGTCGGGGCGTAGCGCAGCCTGGTAGCGTACTTGCATGGGGTGCAAGGGGTCGGAGGTTCAAATCCTCTCGCCCCGACCAGAAATAGCGAGACTAGAAATACCGATAAGGCTGGAGCCCATCTCCGGCCTTTTTTATTTGCTGCGGCCGTCTTATCGGCTACGCTCTTCTGATTTGCTGCGCTTCCGTAAGTTGCTGCGCCCCTTCTTTGCTGCGCTTATGGGGGGGTCTAAGTCGTAGATCCTACCTCGACGCACCTATGCGCTGCATCGGCTCGCGTTCGGTGCGCTTACCGACAATCGCTCGCATTCCGCCTGCAATTGGCCGGCGCGAATTACTGCGCAACCAACCCGTCGTATATAATCTTTCATGCTCGTTTCGCCATCCCCGGATCGACTCCGAATGCAACTCACGCGATGTACCGATCGGACGTAGCATCCCGATTGCGCGGAATGACGCGGTCGCGCGCCGAGAGACGCGGTCGATGATAAGTGGTGTTCCGGCAGTAAACACGCCGGCGGCTGGACGGCCCCGCATTCTAATCAGTAACGACGATGGCTATTTCGCACCGGGTCTGGCCATACTCGCCGAGTCGCTCGCTGCAGTTGCCGAAGTGATCGTTGTCGCGCCGGAACGCGATCGCAGCGGTGCCAGCAATTCGCTTACGCTCGACCGCCCACTGATCGTCCGCAAATCCCATCTCGGTTACTCCTATGTCAATGGCACGCCCACCGATTGCGTGCATCTAGCGGTCACCGGCTTGCTCGATACGCTGCCTGATATGGTGGTCTCCGGCATCAATCACGGTGCCAACATGGGCGACGACACGATCTACTCCGGTACCGTCGCCGCTGCCACCGAGGGTTTTCTTCTCGGCATTCCTTCGATCGCGGTATCCCTTGCGAGCAAGGCCGAGGGCAACTATCTTACCGCTGCGCGCGTCATCGTTGGCCTGCTGGAGCGATTTCAACAGCATCCATTTCCGGCGCCGATGTTGTTGAACGTGAACGTGCCTGACGTGCCGGAATCGCAGCTGCGCGGGATGCAGGTCACGCGACTCGGACGCCGCCACAAAGCCGAAGGCGTGGTTCGCTCTACCAACCCACGCGGTGAGACGGTGTATTGGATCGGCGTGGCTGGTGCCGCGCAGGATGCCGGACAGGGCACCGACTTTCACGCGATAGCCAATGGCTTCGTTTCAGTGACGCCGCTGCAGATGGACCTAACGCATTACCTGCAGCTCGACGCAGTACGCGACTGGCTGGCGCTGGGTGCATCGCACTTGGCTCCGGCTCCTCCGGTCAACTCCGAGGTCCCCGGCAACTAGCCGGCCGCGTGCCACTACGGCATCCGATCCGATGAGCAACCGCCACCCCGGCATCGGGATGACCTCCCAGCGCACGCGAATGCGGCTGGTGCAGCGCTTGCGCGAAGAAGGCATTCGCGATGAAATCCTGCTCAATGCCATCAGCGAAGTGCCGCGCCACATTTTCGTCGACGAGGCGCTGGCGCACCGCGCATACGAAGACATCGCACTGCCGATCGGCTTCGGCCAGACGATCTCCAATCCATGGGTAGTCGCACGCATGATCGAGCTCGCTCGTGCCGGTGGTCCACTCATCAAGGTGCTCGAAATCGGCACCGGTTGCGGCTATCAGGCTGCGATCTTAGCGCGCGTCGCGAAACAGGTGTTTTCGGTCGAACGTATCTCATCTCTGCTAATGCGCGCACGCCGCAACTTTCGCGAGCTTCGGATCGCCAACGTTCGCGTCAAACATGGCGATGGCCACGATGGGCTCTCTGAATTCGCACCGTACGACGCGATAATCATGGCGGCTGCGGCGACGCACGTTCCCGAGGCGCTGTTGCAACAGCTTGCGCCAGGCGGGCGCCTGATCATGCCGCTCGGCAGTCAGGATCAGCATCTCATGTTGATTACCCGCACCCAGACCGGCTTCGATCGGCAAAGCCTGGAGGCGGTGCGCTTCGTTCCGCTGATTCCCGGCACTGTGACATGAACGGTCGCGACATCCTCACAGCGAACGTGGTTGCGGTTGGGTTGGCTGTACATGCATCGCTGCTAGTATTTGCGCTCGTCGTCGGCGGCTGCGCGAGTACGCAAGCACCGATCGGCGAGCGAACGGTCGATGATTATCGACGGTCGCGAACCGAAGTTGCTCTGCAGGCGCCGCCGGGCCGCGACTCGACCCGCGATCCGCGCACACCCGGTGGTGCCCCACCGGCCGATGCGAAGCCGCCGCCGGCGCCCAGCGCGAAATCCGCGCCGGTGTCACCGCCCAGACCGCTGCCGAGCGCCGACACCGGGACCGCGCAGTCGGATGCCGCGGACGGCGATTGGCGTCCGGAGTTCTACAAGGTCAAGCGCGGCGATACGCTCTACAGTATCGCGCTCGATCACGGTCTCGATTACAAGGATCTCGCCATGTGGAATCAGCTGAGCGATCCGAATGTGATCCGAATCGATCAGCAGTTGCGCGTGCGCACGCCGCCCGGATGGAAGCCGGACGTCGCGGACACCGATGCGCCGATTACCCGCGCCGCGCCGAGTCCGGCGATCGAAGCGCAACCACTGGCACCGGCGCCCGCAGTGAAAGCGGAACCCAAAGGTATCAAGGCGCGGTACTCCGATGAAGCGTACCTGCAACTAATGCAAGATCCGGCAACGCCGCCGTGGACGGACAACAAACCGGCGCCGTTGGAGCCGGTCAATGAGCCGCGCTCGTCGACTTCCGTTGCGTCGCCGCCGAAGTCGGGGGCGCTCGCACCGGGGCCGGTCGCGGCCATTCCTGCAGCGACGCTGCCGCCGATTGCGAAGCCCGAGGTTCCGGCTACGATGGCCAAACGCGACAGCGCCGCGCAAATCGATGACGTGCAATGGGTATGGCCATCGAATGGAAAAGTGCTGCACCTGTTCAACCAGGGCGTCAACCCGAAGGGCCTCGCGATCTCAGGCGCTGTAGGCCAGCCGGTGCTCGCCAGCGCAGCGGGAAAAGTGGTGTACAGCGGTAGCGGTTTGCGCGGCTACGGCAAACTCGTGATCATCAAGCACAACAACACTTATCTCAGCGTCTACGCTCACAATCGTACGCTTCTAGTAAAAGAGGGCGAGCGTGTCAGCAAGGGCCAGAAAATTGCAGAGATGGGCAACAGCGATGCCGATCGGGTCGCACTGCACTTCGAGATCCGCCGGCTCGGCAAACCGGTCGATCCGTTGCACTATCTTCCAGCGCAGGGCGTGTAACGGATTCAAACGCGAGCGGTTCAACGGTGCACAAAACTTTGCGGCGCGCCGGACTCGATCGCGATGTATTGCGTTGTCGTCGTCCGCGGTCTAACGAAATTGCCGCACGAGTGCGCGCAGCCTGCGCGCCTCGGGTTTCTCGCCTTCGCCTGCGTAGCGCAATTTCATGTACAGCTCTGCAATAGTCCCGATTTGCGCGTGCCGCTCCGGCTGCTCCTGCGCTGCGCGACGCGCGAAGTCGCGTGGACCTTCCGACGGGCCACGCGCACTGCCGCGTCGAGCAAGCTTGCGACAGAACACACGCCACGACTGCGCCACCGGGTCGCGTGGTTGGATGCGCAACCGCCACAAGATAATTAGCGCCATAGCGCCGACCACCGTTCCAGCGGCGCCCATCAACAACACCGCCAGCGTTTGCCAAGTCGGGGTGCTCAGCCCCGCATCGCGCAGCAGCTTCATCTGCCGTTCGGCGGTATAGCCCAGGACCCATTGATTCCACGAATTGGCGAGCGCATCAATCGAGAAGCGCAGTTGGCGCAACATCGGATAATCGTTGCGCATGCTCATCGGCAGCGAATAATCGGCGGGTAGCGCGGCAAACAATCCGGCTTGAATTCTTGCCGGCGAAACTGCGGCGGTGGGGTCGACACGAACCCAGCCTTCGTTGTTTAGCCAGACCTCCGCCCACGCGTGCGCGTCGGCCTGATGGACAATCATGTAGTCGCCCAGCGGATTCATCTCACCGCCTTGATATCCGGTTACCACACGTGCAGGAATACCGGCTGCGCGCATCAACATAACGAACGCGGACGCGTAATGCTCGCAGAAACCGCGGCGCGTGACGAACAGAAACTCGTCGACCGAATCACGGCCGAGCTCAGGCGGCACCAGCGTATAGAAGAACAGCTCGGTGCGAAAACGATTGAGAACGGCATTGATCAATTCTCGGTCGCTCGAGCTGCGCATGCGCAGCTCGAGCGCGAGTGCGAGCGTTTTCTCGTTGTAGCCGGCTGGCAGGCGCAACGCTCGTTGCAGCATTTCGGTTTTCTCGCCGACTCCGTAACGATAGGCGAGATTCGAGCTGATCTCGTAGCGGATGCGGTTGCGAATCGGTCGCGATGCCAGCAACTGATAGTCATTCGTGATCTGCGTGTCCGGCGGCGCGAAGAGGGGCAAGTCGATAGCGAACATCCAGCGCATGTAATGCGGTTCGAGCGTGACTGCGTAGCGAATCGGCGGGCCGTCGGCCTCGTAGCGCATGCCCTCGGTGGCGGTGGTGGATGCACCGCCGATAGTCCAGGTGCGGCCGTCGAAATCCCACATCACGGGCCCGCGCCAGTAGAGATCTCGCGGCTTCGGCGGCGGTGGCCAGGATCAGGTCGTGGTGCTGGAACGAGGCCGCGCAAACCCGCTCGATCGCCTCGCCCAGCGCGCAGGTCAAGGCGTCGTCTTCGGTCAGCCCGACGCCCGCCGAG
>JBDTMS010000084.1:0-10102 GCA_039934195.1 Betaproteobacteria bacterium | reverse complement strand
CTCAATACCGGCACGCTCACACTCACGCTGATTCCCGGCCGCGTACATGCGGTCCGCTTTGCCGATGGCGCGAGCACGCGGGCAACGCAATGGAATGCCCTGCCCGCCAAAGCCGGCGATCTGCTCAATTTGCGCGACATCGAACAAGCGCTGGAGAATTTCAAGCGCCTGCCCACCGCGGAAGCCGACATCCAGATCACCCCCGCCGAGGGCACAGACGTCGCGCCCGGCGAGAGCGATGTGGTCATTACGTGGAAGCAGGCCTTCCCGATTCGCCTAACGCTCTCGGCCGACGATTCAGGCACTGAGGCCACCGGTCGCTACCAAGGCAGCGCCACCGTATCGATCGACCACCCGTTTCTGCTCAACGATCTGTTCTACCTCAGCGTGAGCCACGATCTCGATGGCTCCGGCGAGCGCGGCACGCAGGGCTACGCTGCGCACTATTCGGTGCCCTACGAATACTGGCTGCTGGGGTTCACCACCAACAACTTCTACTACCACCAGTCGGTAGCCGGCGCCAATCAGACCTACGTCTACAGCGGCGAGAGCAGCAACAGCGAGGTGCGCCTGTCGCGGCTGGTGTATCGCGATGCCGTGCGCAAGACCGTGGTGTCGCTACGCGGCTGGCTGCGCAGCTCAGAGAACTACATCGACGACACCGAGGTTCAGGTCCAACGCCGCCGCATGGCGGGTTGGGAGCTCGGGGTGTCGCATCGCGAGTTCATCCGCACGGCAACGGTGGATGCCAATCTGGCTTATCGCGTGGGCACCGGCGCGCTCGATTCGATGACCGCGCCCGAAGAGGCCTTTGGCGAAGGCACCTCGCGCCCGAAGATCTTCACCGCCGACGCGCAACTGGCCGCGCCGTTCAGCCTGGGCACCCAGCACCTGCGCTACATCGGCGCGCTGCGTGGGCAATACAACCAGACCCCGCTGGTCCCGCAAGACCGCTTTGCCATCGGCGGGCGCTACACCGTGCGCGGCTTCGACGGCGAGAGCGTGCTGCTGGCCGAGCGCGGCTGGCTGATTCGCAACGATCTCGGCGTAGCCCTCGGTGCCAGTGGCCAGGAGTTGTATCTCGGTGTCGATTACGGCGAGGTCGACGGCGCCTCGAGTGAATTCCTGATCGGCAAACGGCTCGCCGGTGGCGTGCTCGGTCTGCGCGGTGGTTACAAGGGACTGGCTTATGACGTGTTCCTCGGTCAGCCGATTGCCAAGCCCACCGGTTTCAAGACGGCCAGCACCACCGCGGGCTTCAACATTAGCTGCACCTTCTAAGGAAACGATATGCGTCTCGGATCACTCGACATCACCGCACCCGGACTCATCGAGGGCAGCTACAGCGAGGCTGAAGTACTGGGCGGCGCGGTCTGGCTTTGGATGCACTCGGCGTCGCATCGCGATGCGCCCTTGCACGCGCTTTCTGCACTGCTGCTGCCGGCGCTGAAACAACGCCAATTTGTGCTGGCCTGCGAAGACGGCAAGCCGGTGTTCTATCTGTCGTGGGCCAATTTCAGCGAAGAGGCCGAAGCGCGCTATGTGCGCAACCCGCAGGTGTGCGTACGCGAGCAAGACTGGGCCAGCGGCGAGCGCATGTGGATCATCGATTGGGTGGCCCCGTTTGGCCACACCCAGGCGGTGAGTCGCTTGGTCACGCGGCGCCTGTTCGCCGATCGCTGCTTTCGCGCGCTGGATCACCGCGGCAATGATCGCGGTCTGCGTATTCGGACGTTCCACGGCATCGCGATGATGCGCGAAGAGGCGAACAGCTGGTTCGCATCCCACCCGGTCGCATTGGATCAAAACATACCGATATCGGATCAAGCCACATCGGTCGGCGCTTGTGCTGCCCTTTCATAACGAGAACAAAAATGAACAAGAACCTATACCGACTGGTATTCAATAAAGCGCGCGGCCTGCTCATGGCGGTTGCCGAAAGCGCGGTCGGTCAAACTAAGAGCGCCGGGACCACACGCGCCTCTCGCCCTGCCGCATCGACCGGCGCTTCCCTGCTGGCGACGCTGCGTGCAACGACATACGCTGTGCTGTGCGCGCTGGGCATGGTGTGCGCGACTAGCACTTACGCGCAAGTGATCGCAGATCCGTCAGCGCCACACCAACAGCAGCCGACGATTCTCAATACCCCGACTGGCGTGCCGCAAGTCAACGTTCAGATCCCGAGTGCCGCCGGCGTATCGCGCAACACCTACAGCCAGTTCGATGTCCAATCGCAAGGCGTAATTCTCAACAACGCGCGCACGAATACGCAAACGCAATTAGGCGGTTGGATCCAGGGCAATCCTTGGCTCGCCACCGGCACCGCGCGCGTTATTTTGAATGAAGTCAATTCCAAGAACCCGACCCTGCTGCGCGGCTACATCGAAGTCGGTGGCGATCGCGCACAGGTGATCATCGCGAATCCTAACGGTATCACCTGCGACGGATGCGGCTATATCAACGCCAATCGTGCGACGCTGACCACCGGTACGCCGATCATGAACGGGGGCAGCCTGGAGGGCTATCTCGTGCAGCGCGGCGCTATCACCATCCAAGGTGCGGGAATGGATGCCAGCGGCACCGACTTCACCGACATCATCGCGCGTGCGGTGCAGGTGAATGCCGGCATCTGGGCGAATGACCTCAAGGTCACCGCGGGCGCCAATCTAGTCAGCGCCGATCACACGCAGATCACGCCGGTCAGCGGCGGCGGTGCGGCGCCGACTATTGCGATCGACGTGGCGCAGCTCGGCGGAATGTACGCGGGCAAGATCAGATTGATCGGCACCGAATCCGGCGTAGGCGTGCGCAACGCCGGACTGATCGGCGCGAGCGCGGGGGAGATCATCATCACCGCCGATGGCCATCTGCAGAATCGCGGAAAGATTATCAGCGCGAGCGCCGCCCGTATTACCGCTAGCAGCTTCGACAACCAGCACGGCGAAGTGCAAGCCGCTGGCGATGTCACCATCACTACCGGCAGCGGCGCGCTCAACAACACCGGCAGTCTACTGCGCTCGGGCGCAGCGCTGTCGATCGCAGCCGGCAGCGTGATCAATGCGAGCACGAACAGCATCGACCAAGGCATCGAAGGCTTCACCGTCAACATCGCCGCCAACCACATCGACAACGCCTCGGGCGTCATACGCGCCGATGACGCCGTCACGCTGATCGGCAACGGTGCGCTCGACAACACGCTCGGATTGTTGTCTTCGGGAGGCCTGCTGCAAGTGATGGATAGCAGCGCGGGCATCGGTGCTGGCAGGAGCTTGCTCGTCACCAATAGCGGCGGACAGCTCACCGCCGGGCACACACTGACGATCGATGTGGCCAGCCTCACCGGCGATGGC
This sequence comes from Betaproteobacteria bacterium, assembly GCA_039934195.1. Classification (GTDB taxonomy): domain Bacteria; phylum Pseudomonadota; class Gammaproteobacteria; order Burkholderiales; family SHXO01; genus SHXO01. The sequence continues at coordinate 6,752 of JBDTMS010000084.1, read as the reverse complement.
TCGGTGCTGAGCCACGGCGACCTCGCGATCAAGCTCACCAACGGTTACACCCACACGGGCGAACTGCAGGCCAATGGCGCTGCGAGCCTGGACACCAGCGGTATTATGATCAACCAGTCGACGCTGTTGGCGGGCACCTCGCTCACGATCATAGCAGCGGGGATCGACAATCAGCTCAACGGTGAGATCAGTGCCGGCACGGTGCAGCTCAGCGCAGGCACGAACGCGCTCAGCAATCGCGGCTTGATCGACGGACAGATTGTCGGCATCGATGTCGGGGCGCTCACCAACCTCGGTACTAGGCGCATCTACGGCGACTATTTGAGTATCGGCGCCACCACGCTGACCAATGACGCGGAAAGTGGACTTGCTCCCGTGATTGCCGCGCGCGTGCGTCTGGACATCGGTGTGCAAACCCTCACCAATCGCGACAACGCGCTGATCTTCAGTGCTGGTGATCTCGCAATAGGCGGGGCTTTGAATAGCACCCGGCGGGCGACTGGACCAGCGCTCGTGCTGAACAATCACAGCGCCACCATCGAGGCGCTGGGCAGCTTAGACATCGCGGTCGGGCAGATCAATAACACCGATGCGCATTTCAGCACGCTAGTCGCCGAAGTCGCACGCATGTCAGTACAAGAGTATGAGTTGACTGGCTCGCCCAATCGCTACGCACCCGGCCAGATCTCGATCTACAACGACGAAGTGGATCATCTGGTCACCCCGGAAGGCGTGTCAGACACCTGGATCCGCTACGACTACACGCGCGTCACCACCGAGACGCAGGTCAGCACCGCCGCGCCTGGCCAGATCCTCGCCGGTAGCGCGATGACGCTGACCGCCGATAGTGTGCTCAACGACAAGAGCCGGATCATCGCGGGCGCCGCACTCACCGCCGCGATCGGTACGCTGCAGAACCTCGGAGCGAGCGGCGATCGCACCACACTCGATGTCGGCAGCGCCACCAATTTCTTCCGCATCCAGCAAAAGGGCCGCGACGATCAGGGTGTGGCAAGCGCCGCTTATACACCGGCCGCCACGATTCAGACGATCAGCGTGCGCCCCGCGCTGTATCAGCAGAACACGACACCTGCCGGTTCGGCTACGCAGATTGCGAGCTTCACCGCCAGCACGCTGACCCCGGGCACGGCCGGGGCCAGCGCCGGCGCGGTGAACATTACGCTGTCCAACAGCAGCTTGTTCACCACGCACGCCAATCCCACCGCGAGCTACCTGGTCGAGACCGATCCGCGCTTCGCCAACTACCGCACTTGGCTGAGCTCAGACTACATGCTGCAGCAGTTGAGCCTGATCCGGCCACCAGTCAAAAACGACTGGGCGATGGCTTCTACGAACAGAAACTGGTGCGCGAGCAGGTCGCGCAGTTGACCGGCCGGCGCTTTCTCGACGGCTACGCCAACGACGAAGCGCAGTATCGCGCGCTGATCGACAACGGCGTCACCGTTGCGCGCGCCGTGAATCTGCGTCCGGGTGTGGCCTTGTCGGCCGAACAAATGGCGCAACTCACTAGCGATATCGTCTGGCTGGTGGAACAGAACGTAACCTTGCCGAACGGACAAGTCACCAAGGTGCTCGCGCCGCAGGTCTACGTGCGGCTCAAGGCCGGCGACATCGATGGCACCGGCGCCCTGCTCTCTGCTTATGCGTTGGATCTGAACATCACCGGGGATGCGATCAACAGCGGCACGATTGCGGGCCGCACGCTACTTTCGCTCACCGCTGAGAACGTCAAGAACCTGAGCGGGCGCATCAGCGCTGCCGACACCGCGGTGCATGCCCGCATCGACATGGACGATATCGGCGGCATCATCGACGCGGCCAACACGCTCGTGGTTAGCGCAGGGCGCGATCTCAACGTTGTCTCCAGCACGCAGGACAGCGCGAATGGGCAAGGGACGCGCACCAACTTAAGTCGCATCGCGGGTTTGTATGTGACCGATCCGAACGGCACCTTGACCGCAACCGCGGGCCGCGATGTCAATCTGGTGGCAGCGCAAGTCGTCAATGCCGGCGCCGGTGGAACGACCACGATTCTGGCGGGCAACAATCTCAACCTCGCAACGCTCAGCGAATCGTCCCAGCAGTCGATCGTGTGGGATAGCGCCAACTATCGCAAGGATGGCAGCCGCACCAATGTGGGCACCACGATTCAAACGAGCGGTGACATCCGGCTGTCAGCCGGCAATGATTTAAACGCGACAGCGGCCAATGCGACGAGCGACCTCGGCGGGCTAGTCGCCACTGCTCAGGGCAACATCACGCTGAGCGCCGGCGCGGCCATGCGCATGGTGGACGAGACACACCAGGTCGAAGGCAGCAATGGATTGAAGTCACACAAAATCACCAACACGCGAGACACGCTCAGCGAAGCGATTGCCCAAGGCTCCACCTTCAGCGCTAACACGGTAACGGTCCACGCCGGCACGAATCCCTCTGCAACGAATAGCGCTGGGGACATCATCCTGCGCGGCAGCAACGTCGTATCGACCCAGGACATTACGCTCATCGCGCACGACATCAGCATCGTTGCCGCAACCAATACCCAGAGCGAAAGCCACTTCCGCGATGAGCTCACCACCGGCGTGTTCAATAGCGGGGGCCTGGGCTTTACCCATGGCACTCAGCAGCAGACCAGCGATGCCCGTGACATTCGCACCTCCGCGCAGTCATCAACGGTGGGCAGCACCAGCGGCGATGTTTCGATCACCGCGGCCAACGCCTACCAGCAGATTGGCAGCAACGTCGTTGCCGGCGAAGGCGACATCGTCATCGCCGCGCAGAAGGTCGACATCGTCGAAGCGCAAAACATCGGCAACAGTACACAGGAATCCAAGTTCAAACAGTCAGGCGCCACGGTAACCATTACCAACGCCGTGGTGAGTGCGATTCAGACCGCCAGGCAGATGAAGCAAGCATCTAGTCAGACCAAGGATCCACGCCTGCAAGTCCTCGCTGGAGCGGCGACCGCGTTAGCCGCCAAGAACGCATTCGATGCCATGAGCCAGGCGGCGTCCACCGCCGAGAACGTGGCACAAGCCGCGGCCATCAACATCAGTATTAGCATCGGCACTTCCAAGAGTCAGAGCAACAGCAGCCAAAGTTCATCGACAGCGGCAGGCTCAACGGTGGTCGCCGGTGGCAATGTCTCCATCAGTGCCACAGGTGCCGGCCAAGACAGCGACATCACCGTGCAGGGCAGCCACATCAAGGCCGGTCATTACGCCAGCTTGCAAGCCGATGATGAGATCAATTTGCTCGCAGCGCGCGGCAGTGCCGAGCAAGACAGCACCAGCAAGAGCATGAGCGCGAGCTTGGGTGTGGGATTCTCGCTCGGCGGCACCCAGAACGGATTCACGATCAACGCCGGGGTCTCCGGCAGTCGCGGCAAGGCCAATGGGCTGGACGTGACATGGAGCAACACGCGGGTCGATGCGGGTGAGCTGCTTACGCTCGACTCCGGCGGCGACACCATGCTCAGGGGCGCGGTGGCAAGCGCCAAGCAGGTCATCGCCAACGTCGGGGGCAATCTGAACCTCGAGAGTCTGCAAGACACCAGCACCTACACCAGCAAGGAGGTCAGCGCCGGCTTCAGTGTCAGCCTGTGCATCCCGCCGATCTGCTACGGCTCATCGAGTGCCAGCGTCAGTTTCGCTAAGAGCAAGATCGACAGCGAATTCGCCAGTGTGGTCGCGCAGTCCGGTATCAAAGCCGGCGACTACGGCTTCCAGGTCAACGTGAAGGGCAACACCGGTTTGAAAGGCGCGGTGATTGCGTCGAACCAAAAGGCGATCGTGGACGGCAACAATTCGTTCACCACCGGCACGCTCACGCAAAGCGACATTCAAAACCAAGCTTACTACGACGGTCAGAGCATCGGTCTGAGCCTCACTTACAGCACCACGGTGGGCGATCAGAGCGGCAGACCGGCGAACAGCCCCCCGCCTTCGAGCGACCAAGAGGGCGCCAGCGCTGCGCTACCGGTTGCGATGAACGCCAGCGGTGACGCGAACAGCATCACCCGAAGCGGCATCAGCGCGGGGCGGATCAGCATCACCGATGACGCCAAGCAACAGCAGCTCACCGGTAACGATGCGCAAACCACCGTTGCACGCCTCAATCGCGATGTCGACACGGATCGCGACACCAGCGGTGCGCTGAAGCGCATCTTCAACGAGCAGGAGATCAAAGCAGGGTTTGCCATTGTCGGTGCGCTCGCCGCAGAAGCCGGGACATTCCTGCAGAACAGGGCCAAGGACGCCGATGCGAAGAAGGCTTACGCGGACAAGATTGACCAGACTGCCCAGGACGCGAGCAATGGACTGTCCGACGAACAACGCATGGATTTGCGTGTGCAAGCTAACGGGCTGCGTAGTGAGGCGCAAGTTATTGCCGATAACTGGGGCCCGGGCGGCACGTACCGCCAAATCACCACCGCGCTAGTGGCCGCCGCTAGCGGCAACGTTAACGCGGCCAGCAGCCAGTTCGTGCAGAACATGGCCGTGAACTATGTGCAGCAGGGGGCTTCTTATATCGGCAAGTTGGTCGAAGACGGCACCCTCACCGAAGGCAGTCCTTTGCATGCGGCGATGCATGCCATCGTTGCGTGCGCCGGTGCGGCAGCGAGTAGTCAAGGCTGCGGCGAGGGAGCGCTAGGCGCCGCAGCTAGCAGCCTGCTCACCGGTCTGTTTAGTGACAGCAATCCGAACGAGACCTACAGCCAGCGCGAAGACAAACGCAACTTGATCGCAAGCATCGTAACCGGCATCGCGGCTACTGCCGACACTGGCGCGGCTACGGCCAGCAATGCTGCCATCGTCGCGGTCGACAATAACTGGTTGGCGACACAGCAAATCGTGCAGATGAAGAAGGAACTTGCTGCTGCCAAGGGCATGCTGGAGACGCTCGCAGTTACCAGTAAGTGGGCGCTAGTCAGTGGCAAACAAGACGTGTTGACAAGCGCTGGTATAGGGAAAGGCCTCGCCAAAGCTGGTTGGAGTGACGTTACGGGTCTCGCCGAATTCCTTGCGCACCCGATCGATGGCCTTACAGGGCTCGGACAAATAATTTCCAGCGCGGCGGTTCGCGAGAAAATCGGCGAATCGATGTTTGCAGAGTTGGACGCAAAGATCGCACGAATGAAAGTTGCGCTCGAGAATGGCGGCGACCAAAACGCGGTGCAGCTCGGAGAGGACTTAGGAAACTTGCTGTGGCAGGTGGGATCGGCGGTCACAGGCGCAGGTACCGTAGCGAAGGGCGGTGTAGCGCTTGGGACGGCCGGGATCAAGGTAGGAAAAAACGTTCTTAAAGAAATGGCCATCGTGAAGGCCTATAAGATCGCTGGCGAAGAAGCGAGGCAGGATACACGGCTGTATAGCAATATCTATCGCGACGATGTCAGGAACTTTGATCTTGAAATCAAAACTTCAAGCGGAGTGGTCATCCGGCCGAATCCCGAGAAGACAACAACCGTACTTGGTCGCTTCAAGGACGATACTCGCCGTCTAATCGACAGCGTTCTTGTCCTGCCCGAATCAATGACCATCGGCGGCCCAGCTCGACCCGGTGGATTCAATGTGTTGAATGTTCCGGAGAGTCTATCCAAGGCATTGGGTCCGGATAAGTTCTGGGAACAGATAAACAAACCCTTCCTGGATGCTGCTATAGCGCGCGGAGATGACATAGTGCTTGCGTCGAGACCCCTCGATCGAGCACTGAACAAAGTATTGCCAGACGGCACGATCCAAAGAACGTTCCTCGGGCGAGAGTATGATCATCTGGTATCCAGGGGTTATCGCTACGAAGCAGCGAGCGGCAAGATGATTAGGGGCAAGGAATGATGCGCAATGACTACCAACCGTATTTTCGTCAGCTCAGTGCCAAGCTCCGGGAGCTCGGCTACGTCGACGTAAGAGAGAGTGACCTAGATGCAGAGTTCAGCTTGATATCCGGATGGACGCTCATCTTTGAGTGTGAGAAGTACGGCGGGCCGGCGTTTACCCTCCTGATAGTTCCCCCCGTTGGTTTAGGGAACTCTGAAGGCTACGCGATTTGGATTCTCATGCGGGCGTTTGAGAAACTAGACGGGAAGTCTTACGGCAAGCCGACAATTGATGCTCAGATTGATTTCTTGATCCAGAAAAGTAAGCAGATTTTCGATAACACATCTTATTACGAGAGCGAGTACGCCCGCCTTGATAGGCTGCCACCGTAAATCGATTAGGCGGTGAGTCTCGCCGTGACGTGATTGGTGTTAACAGCGCGTCGAGTCAATCGGACACGCATGCCACCCGGAATCAAGGCGGCACGCTCAACGTTGGGACAAACGATTGCGCTGCATGCCATTCGCAACCGCGTTCTGCGCAAGGTCACGCAATCGATCACCCAGATCGCGGCCTAGCCGGCCAGGCAGCTTTAACTAAGTTAATGTGCCTAACGGTCTTCCGAACGCACTGGAGGAAACAACGGAATTTTGGGAAGAGGATAGATAAGCCCTTCCTTGATGTTGCCATCGACTGTGGGGACGACATCGTGCTCGCGACTACACCTGACGCGAGAGTGGGAACAGGAAATATGTACAGACGAGACGGCAGGCCTACGGGCTTCGGCCAAGAGCTGGAGTATCTCGAAAGCAAGGGATACCTTTACCATGCTGATACTGGAAGGATGATTCGAAAATGGGCTATAGCTGACTCTGGTGTACGAATGACTTGAGAGAGGCGGCGTACCTCTGC
>JBDTMS010000083.1:0-10123 GCA_039934195.1 Betaproteobacteria bacterium | reverse complement strand
GCCGACATTCCCCAGTGCCGCCCCGTCAAGCGGCCCGGGTTACACATCCTGGTCGCCGAAGACAATCTGATCAGCCAACAGCTCATCGTCATGATGCTCGAAAGCGGCGGCCATCGTGTCACCGTGGCGAGCGACGGAGAAAGTGCACTCGACAAGCATGACCAGGAACTCTTTGACCTAGTCATTTTGGATATGAATATGCCCGCTTGCAGCGGCTTAGAGGCGGCCAAAATTATCCGATCGCTGGAGGCCAATGCTGGTCGCAGACGCGTGCCAATCATCATGCTCACTGCCGCCGCCAGTGTCGATCTTCGCGATGAGTCGAAGGACGCTGGCGTCGAGGTATTTCTCACCAAGCCTGTCGATCCAGGGTCCTTGCTGCGCGCGGTCGACCAGGCGTGCGCTTTGGGCATCGAGTCTTCCGACCCATTCCGGGCCGCCCCTCCAAAGTCCGCCGCGCAGCCAGGATATCTTGACCATGTTCTGCTGCGAGAGATGGCAAGTCTTTCTCCCGATCCCACCTTCGTGCAGACCCTTGCCGATCAGTTCAGCCGCAATGCCGGTGGGCTCCTGGACCAGATCGAGGCGGCGTTACTGAACAAGCAGTATGGCGAGTATCGCGAGCTGGTCCACGCGCTCAAAGGCTCCTCGATGATGGCCGGAGCGATTCGCCTGCAAGACGCCGCAGCCCGTGCGGAAACAATCTCTGAGCGCAAACTCGGCTCCGTCGAGGACGCCGTCATTGCTGAGCTGCGGAAAACGCTAAGCGCCACCCGAAAGGAACTTTTGGAATTGCCCCCTTCTTCGTTCTCAACGCGAACCTCGCATGGTGCTCAGTGAACAAATCAAGCTGTGTCGAGGCTGGATGCTTACGAGCGTCTCCAGGCAAGTTTCTGCATCTAAGAGGAAATTATGACAGTTGATTCGGCTACCCGCCACGAGATAATCCGCCATCTTCTCGATGCCTCGGACACCAAGCTTACCGCTGCACAAATCACCGAAGCGACGACCCTTCGTGACGATCTCGGGATTACTTCAATGGTCTTGATCGGTTTGGCGCTGGATCTTCAGGATGCATTGAAAATTAACATCGAAGATGATGAACTGATCAAGATTAAGACCGTTGGAGACTTGTTCGGGGTAATTGCGCAAATGCAAAAACAGGGCTGACAGATGCATCTTATGGACACCGCATGAACTCCCGTCGCGTGGCTATCACCGGCGTCGGGCTTGTGTCCTGCCTGGGCCATGAATATGACCAGGTTGTCGAGGCGCTGCGAGAGGGCAAGAGCGGCCTGAAGGCCATGCCGGCTTGGGAAGCTTTGGGGCTTAAAAGCCTGGTGGCTGGCCCGATTCTGGAGCTCGACGCGAAACTGCAGCGCACACCGGTATCAAAACGTTTGCTGCCGGCGATGTCAGAGTCGGCCAAGTACTGCTGTATAGCGGCCCTCGATGCGATAGCGGATGCGGAACTTCCCGAGGCAGCAGTGCAATCGCACCGAACGGCTTGTATCGTTGGTACTGGAACCGCAAGCGTGGAATCTCTTTACACCGGTGGCCATCAGGTCTATTCCGGGCAGATCGCGAAGCTCAGTCCATTCACGGTCCTAAAGGGCATGGCGAGTGCCTCGAGTGCGGCAGTGGCTAATCTGCTCAAGGTCCACGGTCGCAGTTATTCAATTAGTTCCGCTTGCGCCACCTCCTCCCACACGATTGGTACAGCATATGAGCTGATTCGCCATGGGATTGTCGATCGCGCCATCGCCGGCGGCGGAGAGGAGGTTCATGCGTTGCTTGCCGCTGGGTTTCAGGCGCTTCGCTTCGCCTTATCGACCCGATACAACGATCGCCCCGGGCAAGCCTCGCGTCCCTATGATGCGGGCCGTGACGGGTTTGTCATCGGCGGGGGCGCCGGGGTTGTTATTCTGGAGGCGCTTGACGAGGCCCTGAGCCGCGGCGCGCGTGTGCGCGCCGAAGTCATCGGCTTCGGCGCCACCTCCGACGGACATGATATGGTGATGCCAGAGCCTACTGGCAAGTACGCTGCGGAGTGCATGCGCAGTGCCATTTACGACGGTGGCATTAGCCCTGAACAGGTGGATGCGATCAACGCGCACGGCACTTCGACCCCCAAGGGCGATCTTGCTGAGGTCGTAGCATTCAAAGAGGTCTTCCGGGGTAAACCGCCGCCCTTCTCTTCAACCAAATCCATGACTGGCCACCCACTGGGCGCGGCGGGAGCATTGGAGGCGATTTTCTGTGTGGGTATGCTCGAACATAACTTCATTGCCCCTTCGATTAACATCGAGACGCTCGATCCCGAGTTCGAAGGCCTGCCGATTGTACGGAGTCCGAACATCACGAAGATAAACACGATTCTCTCGAACAGTTTTGGATTCGGTGGAACCAACGCGAGCCTTCTGTTCAAGGTCTTCCAGAAATAGGTGTCATTACGCTTTAGCAACATATGACCAACTACCGGTCTCGCTCACAACCAAGCGACGATGATGGTAGACGATCCAGAGCACAGGTAGAGTGGGGGATTGGTCCGCGCCAGCCACCGGTGCAAATTACTGCGTAATTGGATTTAGAGGGCCTTGATGACTGTAAAAGCAGCGGCTCTCAGGCACAGCAGATATGGTGTTGATTGACACTAGATGCACCCCGCCGACACGAGCTGTGTAATGCGCCAAGCTTCCGTCAATGCGCAGTAGCCGCAGGCGAGCCGAATGTATGCCACAGCCAGTGTGCTTGCCTAGGCGATGCGCGCTGCGCCGCCTCCGTGATCATGCAGCACATCAAAAGGCGCGGATTCTTTCCGTAGGGATGACCTTAGGGCTCGCCGGTCATTTCGTATCCGTGCTGGACGGTCAGGGTCAGGTGCCATTGCTACGGCACCAGACAGGCACGTTGCCGGGGTCGGCGTGGGGCAAGGTGGTCTGGGCTAACTGCCGCGCAAGGAACGCTTTGTCTTGGTCGGGGGCCTATCGAGAGCGATGGCCGCACTGGCGTCAACAAGGCGTTTTTGCTGCGGCGTTAAGGGTCATCGCATCCCCTTCCCACTCATAAAGCCTTACCTTACTAACCAGTCAATGTGATTTTTCATGCTGCGATTTCCTGCATGCGCGGCATGTCATCGTAAGTCCGTCCGTGAAGCTCCCGGCCCGCAAACTCCTTGCGGACACCGCCCATTGCTTAAAGAAAAACGGCACGTCGGCGCGGTGGCATTACGAATAGATGGACTCGACCGATTCACTCTGCGTCGGACGCGCCGGGGGCCGGATTCGCCGCCTACGATGACCAATGAATCCCCTGCAGCGGAAGGTTAGGCAGCGGCCCGATAAGGGTTCGCACGACAGGAAGCGCACCTGCGCCGGTACCGCCGCGAGCTCTGTCACACGGTCGATGACGCGCATATCTTCGACGCTGACGCCCATCCACAAATTGCGCGGCCATGGAAGGCTTGCGCCGAACTCGCGTAACCGGTCGCTGCGCCTGGTGAGAATCTGGAAGGTATGCTGCGGGCATTCCTCCATTGTGGCGAACACGCGCCGGATAAAATCGTCCGGCACCGCTTCCTGAAAAAGGTCGCTTATCGAGTTCACGAAAATAACGCGCGGTTTTTTTCGAGCGCTTCGTAAGGTCGATAGGTCGTCGTGCAGGGACGGTTTAAAGCCCGTGGCGGTAGCGTTCTGAGCCCCCATTGCGTTGCAGTCGCCTCGCCATTCTCTCGGCATAGCAGTGCTTGCATCCTTGGCTGAGCTTGACGCACCCCCGGTTACCGCGTCCACGTCATCTCTGTCCATTCGATGTTGACGTTGATGCCATTACTTCTCCCCACGTGCGCTGTGAGCCGTCGAGAATGTCCTGAGCAATTTTCAATGCGGTCGGCACGCCTCTCTCGTTGACGGCGGCGAAGCACAGCAGATAGAGGTAGATTACCCTTTGGAATTACGCAGAACCCACCCTTTCGCAACCTTCACAAAACCGCTTTCGGGCCCCCAATGTATGTACGCTTCGATGTTCTCGACCGGCGCGGTCCCCGTTCCAGGCGTTTGTCCGGTCACCGAATAAATCAGTCTGTGTCCGCACCTGATAGAACTCCGTCTGCCAATCTGGCGTACCGAACACGAGGTTTTTCTCGAAGCCTCGTTGATATTAGGGGTCGGGGGTGAGGGTCGCGCAGAAACTTTCTCTGGAGAAACCTTTCCGCGGGAAACAGTATCGACAAAAAATGATAGTATCGATATAATTCGCGGACCTTGTGTATGGGATATGGCGATGATTGTCCAAGTATGTGCTGAGAAGGGTGGGGTCGGAAAGACGAGTATTGCAGTCAATCTCGCGACAATTGCAGCTACCGATGAGATAGATGTTCTGCTGTTGGACACCGACAGTACGGGTTCTGCAACCGCGTGGGGCAGAATCCGGCAGGAAGGTGGGGTTGCACCATCAATTTCAATTCTGACCTTAAGCACGAACCCGGCTTCCACGCTCGCCGATTTGGCGCCGAAATACGACCTCATTGTGGTGGATGTCGGGGCACGAAGCTACTCAACGATGCTGCAAATAGCGTTGCTGGCTGATCTTGTGATCGTGCCGACCACCCCAGGTCAGTTCGAAGCCGAATCTACCCTAAACCTGTTCCAAGCATTTCGAGACCTTGACCCCCGACACAAAGGCGGACATGTGCCCGCACATGTCCTGCTAAACATGGTGCCAACCAATGAACGATCGCGCGAAGAAGCTGGGCTTCGGGATCTCCTGAAGGAGGAATCGGTGCCTGTGATGCACGCGGTTATACGGACCAGAAAGGCCTGGCGGGACTGCTCAAGAACCGGGAGGGCCGTCCACGAACTGAGCGGTCGTGATGCCAGCTCTAAAGGGACGTTGGAAATGCGTGCGGTTTACGAGGAAGCAGAAGGACTCATCGCCCATTAGGGGGGAAAAAAACATGGCTGGCTTTAAGCGGCGTACAACTAGTGAAGACGCTACTGCAATGCGGGCCCTCGTGACGGAGATCACCAGGTCACCGGAAGTTTCTCCGGAGAAAGACTCAGAAGTCCCCACCCATCTTTCTCCGCAACACAATTCACACCCGACAGAACAACGGGTTATCGAGGTCGATTTAGCCGATGTCCGTGAAAACCCTTGGAACGCGCGCCGCGCCGTTTCGACAGCCAAACTTGAAAAATTCACGGAATCGATGACGAAGGTGGGTCAATTAACGCCTGCAGCCGGCTTTATCGATCCTAACGGGCGGGTGACGCTCATCGATGGACATTGCCGCCTGCGCGCAGCTCTGGCTGCTGGTCTGCCGAGCTTGCGGATCGAGCTCCATCCGCAACCCACCAGCCCATTGCAAATGTACCTATTGTCCCGACAGATCAACGTTGAGCGAGCCGAGCAAACTTGCCTCGACGACGCTCTCGCATGGAGGTTATTGTTGGACCGGAAAATTTTCCGGACACAGCTGTCGCTGTCTGAGACGGTTGGCGTTTCAGAAGCTGTTGTCTCAAAGACTTTGGCGCTCGCTGAATTGCCCCCAGCCATCATCGCCGGCGTAGTAGATCTGTCCGAATTGGTCGCGCTTCGACCCCTCTACGAGCTCTATCAATTCTGGAAAGCTCGAGGCGATGAGGAGACTCTAGAACTGGTGGCAGATGCCCGCAAACGAGGTCTCTCGGCACGCGATATTGAAGCCAGAAGAAAAGCCGCAGAACGCGGCCGCGGAGCTAAACCACGCAGCGTTCGGCGTGCGTTTAGCTACTCTGGCGCGAGAGGAGAACTACGTCGTTTTGAAGGGGAGGGTCGTCTTGAGCTTTCGGTACGCGGGTTGTCCGCCGCCGCGCTCGCCGACCTAGAGGGCAAGATCGCACAGCTGGTCTCCGCAGCTCCGGAACTGGCCCTCATATAGTTGGGGAGCCTGGGACCTTGGCGTTGGTTACCTGCTCTCGGTCTATGCAGTGTCGACCATCAACATACCGCGTTCGGCCGCAAACCGCATAACCCCATCGGGTTCCTCGGTGAGAAGGCGCGTAACGCAGAAGTTCTGAAACGCGACAGCCACCGGCTTGGACCCCAACCTCCTACGAGCGTACAGATCACGTAGTATCACGTTGTCTACGATGCTCGACTTGAATTCATCGATCACGGCGGCTTTGGCGCCCTCTTCAAGATCCTCAAACGTACCCCGGGCGAGTTCTCTGCGACTAGCGGCATATTCTGAACGTACTTGATCCAATGCCGCGAGCCCGTCGCGCGCCGAGGGTAGGGCGTCCTTCTTCTGTCTCGCATGGTTCGTGGTAAGCCTTTCAAGCACCTTATCCGTTCGAAAATCCATCTGCAACGCCTGCAAGAAGTAACCCTTCGTAGACTTCGAGATCTTGCGCTGTTTCTTCTTTTCCTCCACGACCTGTAGGTTGCCCTCGACGTATTCGGGCTCGTACTTCATCAAGACATCTTTCGCTTCATTCTCGCTAAAACCTAGTTCTATGACTCGCTGGAGCAGTGGTGCGTCCACCACACCAGCGCTTGCAACCAACGACAGCGCCATTTGCTTTTGACGGTCAACCTTAAACTGAAGCCTTTCGACGCGTCTTCCCTGCTTGAACATCACCAGGCCAAGTGAGATATTCGAAACTGCATTGACTTCGGCGATGGCCGTATTCAGCACCGCTCGTTTGAAGTACTTAAACTCCTGATAGACGTCTTCTGTCGCGCCTAAGAGCTCGCGCCAAGTCTGCACGTCGTATGTCCCCGTCTGGCCGACCTCGACGAACCTTAGGCAATTCTCGTATAGAGCTAGCGCATATCCACTACGGAATAGTCTTTGGATGCGCAAGTCGATCTTGGAGAAGATTTGCGGATTCATAAGCAGTTCTTCTAGATTCGGAGGAAACGCGAACTCGAGCACACCCTCCTCAATACTCGCCTCGGCAATCAAATTGCTGATCTGCCACCGCGGTTTGCCGCGGTCATTAATGATGTCAAACTCGACCTTGATATCGGTGAGCCGCCGCATCGCGGCTTTCATCGTCTCAATATCGTTCGAGTTAAACCCCACCGCGTCACTGACCGTACCTAGAGGGATCTTTATGCTGGTGCCCCGTTTGGCTGCAAGGTGAGCCTGCAGCAAAAGAACATTGAAGATCTTCCTTTGCAAGAAGGTCATCCGTCCCTGCTTGCTGCCGATGTGGATGGCCTCGACTGCCTTCCGGACCTCCATCGGCACGTTTGGATTGATATGCACGACGGTCTGACCGTCGATAACGCGGCGGATCTGTACGACGGGCTTTACGGGATGCCTAGCTGCTAGAGCCATAGAGGTCGCTGAGCCTATAGGTGAACGCGGCGAGGTGAGACTATCACCCAGTTTGCATACTGTCATTTACACTCCCGCAGATGTTCACTTATCCTCCCGTATTCATTCACCCTTAAGACCGTCCGCTCCGCCGGCGGGGAGAGCAGCTCCGACCCAGCCGGGAGTTGCCTATCCCGGAAACATTCACCTGAACACATCCCGTTGTCCGGAGCGACTGGATTGCGAAGCGTGTTCTAATTCCCCTCATCCGCGCCAATTCTGCCCGCCCTGGAATCATCATCTGGTCAACCATATATCGCCTAGCACGACAGCAGACCTTTACCAGTTAGATAGCAGGTGCTCACATCATCTAATTATTTGGCCCGTAGATATTCACCTATATGCTCGCGCCGCATGTCATAGGTGTATGTCTACGGGACGTCGGCGACACCCAAAGGTAAACGTTTACGGGAATAGTGGGGCTCTTGCCGATGCTGTGTTTCCCTTGAAAATCCTCCGAGTAAGGTCTCGCTAGCTTGAGGTGAATGTTTGCGGGACCATCCCGAAGACCTTCACCTTAGCCCATGAGACCACACACTTGGTTGCCCGCAGAAGTTCACCGGATCCCCACTAACGGTCACCGCACGTCCCGCTACCGTTCACCATCGACCCGTAGATATTCACCTATTGCACTTCCCGTCCATCAACCACGCGGCTCTCGGCTCCCTAAAGGTTCTTTAAAGTTCTTGAACTGTCTTAAACTCTTAAACTCACTAAACCTACTTCCCGGCCCTGCAGAGTTTTTTTTGTTCACATCGCAAACCTCCATCGGTTCTGCCGGACGCGGACTCAGGGAACTCCACCGCCTAGAGTGCGGATGCGACCGACTCGAGACAGCGGCATGAATGAACCGTGGTCGCGCAACGTATAAGCTCCTGTCTCTAATGGTGGAGAATTGCCCAAAGCGTCAGGCCCGCCGCGATTAGCGTTACGGCTGAGCAGACTAGATTTACCACCGCTAGGCTGCGGCAGTGATGCAGCCTCCAATCGACGCGGCCCAGGGCCGCATTGATTTCCGCATGCACCGATGCTCGTGTGGTCCTTGCTCCTTGATCCATAAGTTCTTTGCTGGCCGACATCGCTGCATTGAGCACGCGTTCCGCCTTGCTTTTTGCATCGTTGCTCCACGCCTGCGCAATCAATGCCAGTTCCTCCTTGTACCGATCAAGCATCGCTTGCTGAGCCCCGGCGCTGTTCTGCAATAAGCGGTGGTTAATTGTCTGCAAGACAAAAATCGGGTCATCGCGGCCTAGGGCGATGCCGTGCTTCGCCGCAACTTCCCGGATTAGTTCCTCTATTGCCTCGTCCATTACAGTACCGTCGCGGCGTCAAGCTGGCCGTAGAGCTGCTCCCGAACGATTTTCAGGCGCTGTCGCGTCATGATCGTCAGCGACGTCATCGCTAGGGCTTCACCGAACGTCAATCGCTCCTGCAGCATGTCGCTTAGATCCCGGCCGTACGTTTCTTCCTTCAAGGCGGGGATCTGAACGATGGCGGACACTCGGTCTTTGTTGTCCTTGTACGCTTTCAGCTGCTCGAAGCCCTTGCCGTCGTGCTCGATCGGCCCCCAATACGGATTGAGCCAGACCACAAACAACGCTTCTTTCGGAAATTGGCTTGCCAACTGTGCGAAGCCGCTCACGGTATCGAGCAGTGCTTGACTACCGGTAATAACCGTATGGACCACGAGCTCGTGCCCGATGTCCTCCAAAAGCGCGGGGACCTTGTTGCTGATCAGATAGTGCGACAGCGGCACAAACGAACTCGCCCCATTGTCGATGATTACATCGTCTTTGGACGGCGCAATCATCTCCACCAGCGTATCGAAGTTGCGAGAGTTGATCTCGTCGCCTTCCAAAATGTGCAGGCGGCGCACGTTGAGGCCCTTAAAGCCGAAAAACGTCGAGTTCACCGGATCTGTATCGATGCACAGTGGTTTTTGCCCCTTGCTCAGCTTGTATTGCGCGAGCACTGACCCGATGAAGGATTTGCCGACCCCGCCCTTGCCTTGGAGAATCATGTGGATCTTAGCCATTACAGTAAGTCCTCCTTCTTGGGTTCTGATTCAAATCTGAACTCCCCAATGCGTGTGGGCTTTTCGCGCGCGCCCATTCGTTGACTCGTCGGGGCAGCATCAGTCCGCCCCGACGCTCGACCCTCTACCACATTAGCCCGCGCTTTTTCCGGCGCGCGGATCAAGCTATTTGCGTAGCGTCGGAACGGCTGATAGCCGTAGCTAATCTTTCCCTCATCCCGGAGTGTTTCCCAGATCGTCTTCACCGACCAGCCGTCATCGATCGCCTGTTTGACTTCGTTTCGCAATGCCAGGAACGTCCCCCGGTTCAGGTCGCTCCGGCCGGCCGTTTTCTTCGACGAGCGTGCTGTGATGCGCTCAGATAGCGACTTGCCCACGATCTTCTTCCGTTCCTTCATCGATCTTTCATCTGACGTTTATCGTTCTTTCCCTGTTCATGCAGAAATAACACCGTTCTTTATGCGTAATCGCCATTCATATTTCCATTTTCCGTAGGCGAGAACCGTATATTAGCTCTAAGAAATACTAGTGACAAACATTTTTCTCGTGCTATTCTTGGCGTAAGAACGCTTCTAACCGGGGCAGGATAGGTGAAGTTAGCTAACCGGCGCAGCCGGTCATCTATCTTCACTAGCCCTTATTCGCACTTCGTGCTCAACGGGGAATCCTGCTCTGCGAGGCGTGACGGCTACCGCCGTCAAAGTGCGGGGCTTTAGCCGCTTTGA
>JBDTMS010000082.1:0-10154 GCA_039934195.1 Betaproteobacteria bacterium | reverse complement strand
CTGGTTTTCAATTTCGTGTTCTGGGCGTTCGGCTTTCTGCGCATGGGCACGACCGGTTTGACGGCACAGGCGCTCGGGGCGGGCGACCCGCTTGAACTGCGAGCGAGCCTCGGCCGCGCGATCCTGATCGCACTCGCGGTAGGCATTGGCCTGCTCGCGCTGCAATGGCCGATACGCGAAGCTGCATTTGCGCTGCTCAACGGCAGCGACAAAGTCGAAGGGCTCGCACGGCGCTACTACGACATCCGCATCTGGGCTGCGCCTGCGACGTTAACCAACTACGCGTTGCTAGGCTGGTTCATCGGTCTCGGCCGTGCGCGCATAGCGCTCGTGCTCCAGCTGGTACTCAACATCACCAATGCGGTGCTCACTACACTGTTCGTGCTCGTCTACAACATGAGCGTAACCGGCGTCGGCCTCGGCACGCTGCTCGCGGAATTCATCGCGGCCGGGGTCGGGCTCGTGTTCGCTTTTCGCCATCTGCAGCGCATCGGCGGGCGCTGGAATTTTGCGCGGCTGACCGCCATTCATCGCATCGGCCGCACGCTCGCCGTAAATCGCGACATCATGATTCGTTCGCTCGCGCTGATCGTCGTGTTCGTGTGGTTTATGGCGCAAAGTGCCGAGCACGGCGATGGCATTCTGGCGGCCAACGCAGTGCTGATGCAATTCATCGCGGTCGTTGCGTTCTTTCTAGATGGGCTGGCGTTCGCGGCGGAGGCGCTGGTCGGTCAATCCGTCGGCGCATCCAATCGCACGGCACTGGTCGCCGCCGCAAAAATGACGACGTGGTGGGCGGCATTCGTCGCGCTGCTGACTGTGTGCTTTCTGACGATCTTCGGCACTACGTTGATCGATTTTCTAACGGTAGATGCATCCGTGCGCGAGCTTGCGCGCCGCTATTTCCCATGGGCAGCATTGGCGCCCCTGGTCGGCGTCTGGTGTTTTCAGCTCGACGGCATCTTCATCGGCGCGACGCGTACGGTTCAGATGCGCAACGCCATGCTGCTCTCGCTGGCAATCTTCTTCATCGCATGGTGGACGCTGGCGCCCTTTGGAAATCACGGACTGTGGGCCGCGCTGTATGTGCATTACGCAGCGCGCACCGGCACGCTGTTCTATTACTTTCCGGCGCTGGTGCGCTCTATTCCGACCGGCTCCGGTAACCCGTAGCGCGACTGGCGCGCGCGCCAAGTCGGACTCGAAACGACTACCGAGTCCGCTTGACTCGCTGCAGCCCGGCCTTACGTATTACACGGTACCGGTGGGTTGAACGGCCCGGTCGGATCGTTACGGTTGACGGTCGCGGTACCCATGTAAATACCGTCTAGATAGTAGCCGACCTCGACTCCACCTGGCTTGTGCGGATACAGATTCTCCTTCTCGATTCCGCCACTGACCTGCGCTGCTTCCCGCTCGATCAGCTCTATTCCCGCAACAGCCCTGACAGTCCTATCGATTTTCATGGTGCAACTCCTCTGGTGTAGTACTGGAAGCTGCATGATGGAAGGTGAATCACTCGCAGGCGATATGACGAAGGGCAGACGACACTTTGCGATCGACTTACTTTTGCCGACGGGCGGCGCATCGGTAAGTGATCGGTAAGTCCTTGCGCAGGATAATCGGGCGAACTCACACGGAGATCTCCCATGACTCGATTGCTCCGCTGCCTGCTGTGTGCCGCGCTGGCCGCATTGGTTACCGGTTGCGCCAACCTGCAATCTGCGCGTGCCCCGGGGACGGACTTTACCGGCTTGCACACCATGTATGTCGTGAAGTCGCCGCCGGACGATCGCGGTATCGAGAAGCTGATTTCAGCTCGCCTGAACACCATGGGATATCAAGCCAGCTACGGCGCCTCCGACACCCCGCCGCAACCGGTCGATGCGGTCGTGACCTATGAGGACAAATGGTGGTGGGACATCACGATGTACATGATGGAACTGCGTGTTCAACTGCGTGACGGCAGCACCCGAAGCATTCTTGCGAGTGCGCAGTCGCACCGTCCGTCGTTGCAGCGCAAATCGCCCGAAGGCATGGTGGAAGAAGTCACCAATGAACTGTTGAAGAAGGATGCCAAATGAGCCGACGCGCAATTGCATTTGCAACGCTTGCGCTAGCCGCTCTTCTTACCGCATGCGCCGCGCCTTCACAGCCGGGCGCGATGATCGCCGCACCAGCCGGTGCGTTGCATGAGAGCTCGGAGACCATCTCCGTTGCCGTGGCAGGCGGCAAACCGACGTCATCGATGCGAGGGTCGCAAATCGCGGACGAGGACTTTGCGAAAGCGCTGCGAGAATCGATCGAGAAGTCCGGCTTGTTCGCGAAAGTATCGAATGACCCGGACGCACACTATCGGCTAGATGCGTTCATCGGGCAGCTGTCGCAGCCCTTCGCGGGCTTCGACATGACCGTGACGATGGAGGTGAGCTACACGCTAACCGATGCGCAACTGCACCAGCGCATCTGGCAGAAAAACGTTCTAACCAGCCATACGGCCACGGTAGGCGATGCCTTTGCCGGCGTGAAACGCCTGCAACTCGCGAACGAAGGCGCGGCGCGCAAGAACATCGAACAAGCGCTGCAAGAGATGTCTCAACTCGGCCTCCAGTAATTCGATCGAACAGATTTTCGTCGCAGTTTTTCAGACACGCTTGAGGACCGGCGATTGTGTCCGCGGCCCGAGCTTTCTGATCTGTCGCAATCGGCCGTACCGTACCGTACGGCGAACCAACCAATCACATATCGTGCACCGTAGCCTTCTGCGACATGCGGGCAACTCGAATCGTCGTCGCTGCGGGCGGTCGGTGATCCCTCGGTATTCCTTGGGTAAGCAGCCGGCGCCTGAGCGCGTTGGTGCTATGGCCGCGCGCCTGTTTCGTGATTTCGCGGCAGCCAAGTAGAATGGCCACACTCAGCGATATAGCGGGCCGATGCGCCGCGACATCGTCGTTTGCCAAGCGAACGCAAGTCGAGTGCGCCCACAATATCGCCCGGCCGATCATGGAAGACAGCAAAACAGCACGAACGCCCTGGTGGCAAACCGTTCCCGGCATGTTGACTCCAGCGGCGGCAATCATCATCGCGTTGACCGAGCTACTCATTGCGCTTCATCAAGTGGGATTGCTCGGCGGCGACAAGGCGACGGCGCCAAGCGACGCCGCATCTCCCGTCGCGTCGAGCGCTTCAGCAACCCCGCATTCGGACTTCACGGCTAAGCCGAAGGCGAACACCGTGGCCGCAGCCGAGGCGCAAGCGGCAAAACAATCGACCGCAAGCGGGGAAAACATTTTTGCTGCGGAACACGGCGGCCAGATTCCGCTGGCGCCGAACGATGACTGGGCACAGTCGTGATCGAGGGCACGGAGGACGAACATCGCAGCATCAAGGTGGAGAAGAAGCGGTGTTCGCGTTCAAGGACGCATGGCCGGCAACGTTCAGCTGCTTGGCATGCTGATCCCGAGAACCGGACGCGACCCGAAGGCATTCGAGCTGCTGGTCAGCGACGAATCGCCCAGCGGTCCTTGTCGTACGATCGGTACGTTTCATCCGCAGAAGGTGTGCGATCAAGACCGGCGCCTGGCAGGACTTTTCCTGCGCTTCCACCACCGCGAAGTACCTCAAGGTCAAACTGCGTTCGAACTTCGATGACGTCGTATGGCTCGAGGTATGAGTTTCGCGTCTGCGGTCAGTAGACCGCGTTCCCGTAGCTTACCCGCTCGACAGTGATATCGAGATGCTGCTCGCCCCGACCGTTCGGCTTTATCTCGACGACGATCACGCATTCGAGGCGGACGCGCGGATCACGGCGGTGCGCGACAACGAAGTGGCGTTCGATCGTTCGTGCTTCTATCCGGGCGGCGGCGGGCAGCCGGCCGATACAGGTTCGATCGAGCTGGACTGCGGCGCGGTGTTCGAGGTCGTTTCTGCGCACGCTGCTGACGACGTGGTGTGGCATGCGCTGAACGCGGCGCTACCCGCCGACTGCATCGGCCGCAGCGCGCACATGCGCTTGAATCATGCGCGCCGAGTCGCGCACACCCGCTATCACACGGTGCTGCACGTGCTGAACACGATCGCACTGCGCGACTACGGCGGCTGGATCACCGGTGCGCAAATCGACACCGACTATTCACGCATCGATTTCAAGCTGGATAAATTGTCGCCCGCCTTGTGCGCCGAAATCGAGCGCAAGGTCAATGCCGTCATCGACGCGGGTCGCAACTTGAAGGCTTACTACATTTCCGAGGCAGAGTTTCGCCAGCGCCAAGATTTGTTGCGCACGCTCGAGGTAAAACCGCCGGTGCACCACGGCCGCGTGCGCGTCGTCGAAGTCGAAGGTTTCGATGCGCAAGCCTGCGGCGGCACGCATGCGCGAACCACCGCTGAAGTCGGCCGCTTCTCGATTTTTCGCAGCGAGAATAAGGGCAAGATCAACAAACGGCTGTATGTGCGCCTGGCCTGAGCAGCCTCAGGCAAACGGAATCCATCGAGATGACATTCTGGATCGTCGTAGCATCGAAAGATCACGTGGAAAATGCCGTGCGCGGCGGTTTCATTCAAGCCGGTCACGGCAAGCGCTCGGCCGTCGAGCGTTTCCAGCGCGGAGACGTAATCATCTGCTACAGCTCCAAGCTCACATTTCTATGCAAGCAACCGCTGCAGGCATTCACCGCGGTCGGACGGGTAATGGGCGAGCAGGCAACGCGCGTTCGGCAGACCGAAGCATTCGCGCCATATCGCAAACAAATGCAGTGGCTGCCGTGCAAGGAAATCGCGATCCGTCCGCTGATCGAACAACTGACGTTCATCAAGAACAAGAAATCGTGGGGCTACGTATTTCGCGTCGGGGTGCTGCGCATTCCGGATGACGATGCGCAGATCATTCTCGCCCGTATGCATCCTTGAGCCGAGCGGCGATTGCCGCCCCGCTCAATCGCGTCCGCGGTCACTTGTGCGGCAATAAAAAACTCAGCGCGGCCGGCTCGACGGCGATGTCTAGTCGCACCGGCACACTTCCTCCGGCCGGTGCGCGCGGCCACATCGAATCGTCCATATGAACGTGGTAGCCGCTCCATTCGATCTGCAGATGCCGCCCTCGGTGATAGCGCAAAGCCGGGCGAAGTCGATGATCCCGTTGCCACGCCGATAAATAATCTCACAACTTCGCGCGCTCGTCTTCCGCAAGCAGCACCACGTCGAACAGCCCATCGCCGGGATCGGCATCGGGCGCGATGAAGAGATTCGGTCCCACGCGCTGGATGTTCATCGCCTGGAACATGATGTAGACACCGGAGATGTCGTTGCCGTCGAGCACGGCGCGCACCGGCACTGCAGGACACTTGAACACGGTCTTTGAGCATCTGCAATGCATAGACGATTTTCGCGTCGGCTTGATCGAGCGTCGCAAGCGTCTGGCTGGCATCGGCCTGTGGCATCACCCAGGCGAACAGCCCGGCGCCGACGCCTTCGATGAACCAATCGGAGCCACCCGGCCAGCTCAGCCGGCCTGCGTCGAACGGGAACGTGTCCGCCGATTGCCAGCCATCGATCAATTGTTCCAGCGGGATGTCAGCAACGCCGAGCGTGTGCGCGATGTTGTTGGCGGTGCCCATCGGCAGCGGCGCAATCGGGATGCCGCGCCCCAGTATCATCTTGCCGACGCGTCCGATGGTGCCGTCGCCGTGGGAAAACGTCGATGTCGTCCTCTCAGGCATCAATCTCGGCAGCAATCTGGGCGATGCGATGTGGCACTCGGGGACCTTGGCCGCAGCGAAACAAGCATCGCTGCTCGGCTTGCGCGGCATCGCGCTCAGCACGCCGGTGACGGACAGTGAGCCTGATTTCGAAATTCTGAAACCGTGGATTGCGAAGGTGCTGCACGTCTTGTTGCCTGCAAGCGAGCTCCATCTGGTCAACGTCAATCTGCCGCCGACGATGCCGCGCGGCGTACTGTGGACACGGCAGTCGGTCAGGCACTACGACGGAAAAGTAGTTCCCTGGAAGGATCCGATGGGGCGCGAGCACTATTGGTTCACGGTCACGCCGCTCGAAGCCGCCGAGGAAGGCACCGATCGCTGGGCGATCGAACGCGGCTACGTGTCGATGACGCCGCTGCGCCTCGATCTAACCGACGAGGCCAACCTCGACGAAGCCAAGCGAGCCCATCCGGTCGATTCGCTTTCGTTTGGCTGAAACGGTTCTCGGCCGCATCGCTCCCGCCGCGGCCGCGCGGCAACAGTCGCAGGCACATGCCCGCATCGATATACAATGCCTGCGGGAGCGCATGGTGCGCTTTCACCCGCCGGTAAAAGGACCCAGACATGGCCAAACCGAACTACGAGTTCGCGAAGCGTCAAAGAGACTTAGCCAAGAAGCAGAAAAAAGAAGAAAAGCGGCAGCGCAAAGCCTCCGAAGTGGCCTCTGCACCGCCCGAAGATGCTGCGGCGCCGGCGCCGGAAGAACAAGACAAGAAGACCGTCTGAGCTTGCGAGCTCGTAACGCGGCATCCGGGAACCTGCTTCGTCGATGCCATAGACTACGTCGTACAGCGCGCGTCGCTTGAGGTTCAACGCCCGCGCGTCCTCCATGCCGGCTCGCAAATGCGCTCCCTGATTGCCGGGCGTGGCGAGCCTCGGGTGTCGAGATCATGCCCGCTCGTATAGTGTCCCGACTCAGCGCCCAACGCATGAACTGCACCTCCCCGTCAGGCTCTAACCTGCACGCTATCTTCGCGTGACTTCTCCTAACCAGTGCAATGGCCACGATCAGGATCGGCATTTCCGGATGGCGCTACGAGCCGTGGCGCGGCGTGTTTTATCCCGATGACTTAGCGCAGCGCCGAGAGCTCGAATATGCCTCGCGCGCATTCAATTCCATCGAGCTGAACGGCTCGTTCTATTCGCTGCAGTACCCGTATTCTTACGAGGCGTGGTATCGCGAGACGCCGGCGGGCTTCGTGTTCAGCATCAAAGGCGCGCGCTACATCACGCACATGCGCAGACTGCTCGACATCGAGCTGCCGCTCGCGAATGTGTTTGCCTCCGGCTTGTTTCACCTGCGCGAGAAGCTCGGGCCGTTCCTGTGGCAGTTTCCACCCAACTTTCGCTACGACGAGGCGCGCATGCGACGCTTCTTCGAGCTGTTGCCGCGCGACACCGCGAGTGCGCTCAAGCTCGCACGCCGACGTGAGCCGCGTATGAACGGCCGCGTGCGTTTGGCAATCGATGCGAACCGCCCGTTGCGACACGCTGTAGAGATCCGTCACGACAGCTTCAAAGATCGGTCTTTCATCGCGTTGCTGCGCGAACATAATATTGCGCTCGTGGTGGCGGATACCGGGGGCAAGTGGCCGTATCTGGAAGACGTGACGTCCGACTTCATGTACCTGCGTCTGCACGGCGATGAGGAGATTTACGCGAGCGGCTATACCGACGCCGCGCTCGATCGATGGGCCGACCGCATTCGTACGTGGAGCACCGGCCGCGAGCCGCACGGTGCAATCCGCGTGCTCGATGCGGCACCGGTGATCTGCACGAGTCGCGATATCTACTGCTACTTCGACAACGACATGAAGGTTAAGGCGCCCGACGATGCGCGCGCGCTGATGGCAAAATTGGGGGTGTCGAGCGCGCCGGCAGAGCCATCGGTTGGGTAGCGCCCTTTCATTTGGAGTGCAACGTGTCGACCTTGACCCAAATCCGCCTGTTGGCGCAGTACAACCGCTGGATGAATGAAAAGCTATATCGCTGCGCCTTGCAGTTGCCCGAGGAGAACCTGCATGCGGACCGGCACGCCTTTTTCGGTTCGCTGTTCGCCACACTGCATCACATCTACACCGGCGATGCCGTATGGCTCAAACGCTTCGCCACGCATCCCACAGCGTTCGCCGCGCTCGAACCGGTGCGCAAGCTTGCGCAGCCGCGCTCGATCATCGATTTCGCACACAGTGATCTGGGCTCTTTGTGGGAAGTACGACGGGCGCTCGACGAAACCCTCGTCGCTTGGACTGAAGAGCTGAGCGAAGGCGATCTCGGCCACACACTGTGCTACAGCAACACCAAGGGCGTGGTGGCGGCACGATCGTTCGAGAGCCTGGTGCTGCATCTATTCAATCATCAAACGCATCACCGCGGACAGGCGACCACGCTGCTGTCGCAAGAAGGTCTGGATGTGGGCACGACAGATCTGTTGGCACTCATTCCCGATCGATCGCAACCGGCGAGCTAACGCGGCGTTACACGGGGACGGTGTCTAACCCGCTGCCGGCGTGCTAGAGTTTTACGCACGTCAAATCCTGCCGGCTACATCCATGATCCTTGAAACCGCTGTGCTCAACGTGCGTCCCGGCCAGACCGCACAATTCGAAGCTGCATTTGCGACTGCGTCGGATATCATTTCGGCCTCCCCCGGTTACGTCACGCACGAGCTGCAACGTTGCATCGAGACCGCCGATCAATATCTGCTGCTGGTGTGGTGGCAAAAACTGGAAGATCACACGCAGGGCTTTCGCGGTTCTGCCAGCTACCAGGAATGGCGCCGGCTGCTGCATCACTTCTACGACCCGCATCCGACCGTTGAGCATTACGCGCTGATCTATCGAAGACCGAGCGCTGGATCGTAGATCCATTCGCATTACACGCCGGCGGCCGCGACCGCCTGCTTGATGCCGAAGCTTCGCGTTAAGCGTATCCCGCCGGCGGCGCCTGCAACAGTGCAGCGCAGGCGTCCGGCTGCAACGGCTCGCTGAACAGAAAGCCCTGCACTTCGTCGCAACCTTCGAGCTTGAGAAAATCGAGCTGGGCCTGCGTCTCCACACCTTCGGCGATCGTGAGCATACCCAGCTTGCGCGTGAGCCCGATGATCGCGCTGGTGATGGCGGCATCATCCTCGTCCGTCGTCACGTCTTGCACGAATGACTGATCGATCTTCAGCTTGTCGATCGGAAACCGCTTGAGATACGACAAGCTCGAATAGCCGGTGCCGAAATCGTCGATCGCGAGCGCGAGACCGAGCGACTTCAACCGCTCGAGCGATACGTCGAGTCCCGCTGCGTTCTGCATGAGCACGCTCTCGGTCACCTCCAGCTCCAACTGACGTGCATCGACCCCGGCTGTGCGCAATGCAGACTCGACCGCGTTCGCAAAGCCGCCGTAGCTGAACTGCAGCGCCGATATGTTGACCGCCATGCGCACATTCGGCAATCCGGCGTCCGTCCACGCGCGGCTCTGCCGGCATGCCTCATTCAAGACCCATTCCCCGACCGGTAAGATCAGTCCGCTTTCCTCGGCGAGCGGCATGAAACGCGCCGGTGCAATCAGCCCGAGCTCCGGGTGCTGCCAGCGAATCAAGGCTTCGACTCCCAGCACACGTCCGCTGGCCATGTCGTACTGCGGCTGATAGTGCAAACGCAGTTCCGCACGATCGACAGCGCGGCGCAGACTGCGCTCGAGTGTCAGGCGTTCCAGCGCACGCGCATTCATGTCACCGGTGAAGAACTGAAAATTGTTCCGGCCCGTGCCCTTCGCGTGATACATCGCGGCGTCGGCATTCTTGAGCAGCGTCTCGACGTCTTCGCCGTCGTCCGGATACACGCTGATGCCGATGCTCGGTGTCGTTGCGAGCTCGTGTCCAGCAATCGTATACGGCCGCGAGATGGCTTCCAGTACTTTCTGCGCGCTGTGCGCAATGTCAGCGACGTCGGCGATGTCGGGCATCAAGATCACGAACTCGTCGCCGCCCTGCCGGCTGACGGTATCGCTCGCCCGCATGGCGTTGCGCAGCCGATGGCCGACGTCCTGCAGCAGCTTATCGCCGACACTGTGGCCGAGCGAATCGTTGACGTTCTTGAACCGGTCCAGATCGAGGAACATGACGGCCGCGTGAGTGCGTTTGCGCTCGGCCAGCGAAATCGCCTGCGCGAGCCGATCGTTGAGCAGTACGCGATTCGGCAAGTCGGTGAGAAAATCGTGATGCGCAAGATGACGCACGCGTTCCTCGCGCTCTTTTCGCTCCGAGATGTCGGAAAAGATTTCGATGTAGTTGACCGGGCGGCCGTCCGCATCGCGCACCACGCTCACAGTGAGCCAGCGCGGATAGATATCGCCGGTGCGCCGCCGATCCCACACCTCGCCCTGCCAGTAGCCCTGCTGCCA
>JBDTMS010000081.1:0-10157 GCA_039934195.1 Betaproteobacteria bacterium | reverse complement strand
GATCATCCATTGTGGGATGCCCCGGGAATGCTCATCACGCCGCATGTCGCGGCCGCCGGTCCGTATTTGGACGATCGCCGGGCCGAGGTTTTTCTCGACAATTGCCGCCGCTTCCACGATGGCCGCCCGCTGCGCAATGTGGTGGATAAGGCGAACTGGTTCTGATTCTTTAGCATCGACGAGGCACGGCGGATCGCCGATCGATGAGCGAAGGTGAATAGCGCGACATTTTTTCCGCTCGAGGTGCAGCACAAGCTTAGATGCAGCATTAGTCTGCGGCCGCAGACTGCGCCGCACCCACGCTGTGCAACCACACGCTCGCTCAATACTCAGCATCCGCTACGCGACTTCACCAGGCTCTCCATCTAGCCTGCAGCGGGCGCGACATTGACGCCCTGCACGCCGTGACGCTCGATCAGCCGCGCGACGAATCCTGAAACCTTCGCTTCTTCGATAAAAGCGGCGAGGAAAGCCGCGCTCGCGACGCGCGTCTTGGGCGTGCCGACCGCCTGTTGAACGGCGGTGAAGCGTCCATCGAGCACACGCGCTCCGGGCAGCTTCTGTACATCTTTTACCAGACGCGGACGCAGGCCCGCGAGCGCATCGAGCCTTTCGCGCACGAACAGCTCATAGGACGCGTCGAGGCCGTTGGCATGCACGAGCTCGGCGTGCTGGATGCTGCGGCTGAGGTACAGATCGTAGGCACTCCTCGCGGCGACCGCGATGCGCACGCCGTTGCGATCGACATCCTCGATAGCGTGTATCGCGGAGTTCGCCGGCACGAGATATGTGGCTTCGATCTCGAGGTACGCGGCGCTGAAGGCGATCTGTGCGGCGCGCGCGGGTTCGGCCCCGATCAAACCGACGTCCCAGTCCGCGACCGCGTCAGCGAGCAATCCGGGCGACTCGTACGGGATGAGCTGGAGCTGCACGTTCAGTCGCGCAGCGATCTCGCCTGCCATGTCGGGGGAAATGCCTTGCGGATCGCCGTTCGCCGCGCGCGCCGTGACGAGCAAGAAGTTCGACAGGTTGATTCCCGCGCGCAGCACACCGTGCGGCGCGAGCTCCGCGATCACGGCGGATATAGGGGTGACTGCCATTGGCCAAGCTCCCAAATGTAGTGATGGATATTTCGTCGAAGCAAGTCGGCGCATGTGCGCGGCGCAAGCGACTTCGAGTTGCCCGATGATGGGCGGCGGTCCAATGTTGAAGCGCGACGAACAACGCGAACCGCGACCGGTGCAAGCTACCACGCGCTGCCGGGAGGCTCAAGCAAACGCGACATGCGGCGCAGGCGCGCACTCGGACAACTGCTCGTGCTATTTTGATACGACCCGGCATCGACCTGACCGGGCCGGCCAGCTCGAAATTGCAGCCAGCTTGAGATTGCCTGCGCGCCAAACGCTATCCAATCGACCCGAACAGGAGACACGATGTCGACCGAACAATCCGTACAGGCCCTATGGGACGCACACCAGCGTGGCGATTTTTTTCCGCAAGATTGGCGCGGCAAGCTCCACTTGCCCGAGGCGTACCGCGTGCAGCTTGGCCTGCTCGACCGCAAGGTCGCACAAGGCGAGCGCCAAGCCGGTTGGAAAGTCGGTCTCACCGCAGATGTGATGCGCGAAATGTTCGGCGGCAAGGAACCGGTGTTCGGCTATCTGCTGGAGTCCGGCAGCATCGAATCCGGTCACGCGTTTCGCTTCGCCGAGCTGCGCACACCGATGGTCGAGCACGAGCTGCTGGTGACGCTCGCGCAAGATCTGTCGGGCCCGAATGCAACCGCCGAGGATGCGAGGCGTGCGATCGGCACGATCGCGCCCGCGTTCGAAGTTGTCGAGATGCGCGGCCCTAACATGCGCGACGACATGCCGCTCGCGATCGCCGACAACGTCGCTCAACGTGCGTTCGTACACGGCGCTGCGATGGCGCTGCCAAGCGATCTCGATCTCGGCAGCATACGCGCTGTCGTGCGCATCAATGGCGAAGTGAAAGCCAGCCCGCTAGGGCGCGAAGCAATCGACAACCAGCTGCAGACGCTTGCGTGGCTCGCGAACGCGCTGCACCGCTATGGTAGGAGCTTGCAGGCGGGGCAGCGCATCATGACGGGTTCGTTTACCAAGCCGATGCCGATCGCACAGGGCGACGTTTTCGAAACCGACTTCAGCGGCGTCGGCAAGGTCACGGTTTCGTTTGCGTGAGTCGACGCGGCGGCGAATGCATGAGTAAACGAATGCGTGAGTAAAAAGTTTTGGCCTACGAGCATCGACGCTACGAGCTGTTCGCGCTCGGCCAAAAAAATCTGATCCGCAAGATCCTATCGGCGTATCGAGTGGCGGACGGCGATAACTTCTTTTCGCCTCACAGCAGCGCGAAGCGCGTATATCGTTAGCTTCTCCGCCTCGCCAACAACACACACAGCGCCGGAACGCGTGTGGGCCTCGTCGAACCGAAACGTGCCGGTCTCGATGGTGTGCTCAGGCCCCTGCGCGCCGCAAGCCAAAGCCCAGCAGACCCAGTAAGCCGATACCGAGCAGGACGACCGTCGAAGGCTCGGGTACGGCGACGATACTGCCGCCTGTTATGTCTCGTCGGGCATTCAGTCTCTGTTCGAAGCTATCGAAGGTACCGAGTGTGACCGGCGCGCCAGCCGCGGTCAGGCCGCTGAACGTAACTTGCAGGATGTTGTTGGGAGCCGGTGTATTCAGCACCAGGATAGCTGGCAGGGAGGTTGAAGAGGTGGTGGCGCTTACGGAGTCGTAATGAAAGCCGATGTCGGTACCCGGTGACGTTGTGATATCGAAACCCACCAGGCTGTTCATGGCGTCGTTGGTCGTCATCGTTCCAGTGAGAGTACCGCCATCGCTGAACGTCACGCCCGAGAATGCGTACAGGATATTTGCCGATGCTTGACCGGCCGAAAGGAAGAAGATGAATCCAAGCAGGCTAGCCACCGAGAGGACGCGCTTCATGACAGGATCTCCTATAAAAAGCGTTCGCATAAATGATTTTCTGCTCATCGCAAAAAGTGGTCAAGACGTCATGATTTGGCGTCACCAGATCAGCCAACGCGTAAGGCCGCATGGCAGAGTTTGAACATCGACACCGCGGTACACGCTCGGGAGGCACAGCGAGAAGGTGCGCTGTGCCATTGGCTCAGGCATTTTGAAGCGAAGCTACGCGCTGTCGCGGTGCTTCAGTGCGAGTGTCGTTGGCTGCGTTCGCGTCGGATCAACTGCATCGCCGAGTGATGCTGACGTTGGCCAACGACAATGCAGCGAGTAGCACCAAGCGCCAGGCGCGCTTGTTGTATTCCTGCAATACATTTTGCGCAGACTTGCTGCATCTCCACCTGTGGCGAACTAGCCCAAGACAAGATCTGCCCCCCGGCCCTTACACCAATAGGTACTTGCAACAACAGCATCGATCCTTGCCCGATCCTCGCGAAGAAGGTCCGCGTCATTAGACGGGTGTTCTCCGCGCACTCGGCTGGAAGCACGCGCGCGACGGGGGCTATTTGGATTGCCACTCGGCGATGTCTCTGCTCGCAGCAACGATGTTGTCAGTCCTCAACCACAGTAACGCGAACGGGTCGTTGCGCACCTGTGCGTCCAGGAATGCCAGCGCGGTCGACTTGAGCCACCGCGCAATCTCATCGCATTTCGCCTGGTTTACGTTGATGCGCGGCTGCGAGCACTTGTCGGTGCTCAGCTCGAACAGTGTATGAAACGCCTGCTCGTCGTGAACGTAGAGGTGATACTTGTCGCCGCGCGGCATCCGCTCGAAGGCGATACGCCGGCCGAAAGGTGTGTCACCAATGCAGCTGCCGGGCTCGATGCCCGGGTTGCACGTGCTGTCGCCGTCGCCAGTGACGACCAGAGCGGGCCGCGCGATATGCTTCCAAGAGTGTTCGGCATTGTCGAAACTGGTATCGAAGAATCCGTCGCTGCCGGGTTGCTGTGGCGAAAAAGCAAGGAAGGCGATTGGCCTCGGATCGGACAAGTCCACGGGGTCGCCACTGAAGCGACGCAGCGCGCCCCCAATCATAAGCGCCCCGCCGGAGCCGGCCGAGTGCCCGCCCACCGCGATCTTCAGCACATCGATCTGGCCGCGGAGCTGCCCCTGCGCCAGCACGTGTAGTTCATCTATCACGGCGCGGATATCGTGGGGCCGATCCCAGTTGAGATACTTGAACACCTCACATGTCGCATCGTCCAACGGTGGCAGCAGCGCCTGACACAACTGGCGCCGACTATCGGTCGCGCGCGGCGTATGCGCGATGCTGACGGTCAAGTACCCGGCCTCGGCGGTGGCGATGCTCCATTCGGCCAAACTCTTGCGCGGGTTATCCTTGCCCTCGGCGCCGCCGTGGGACCAGATCACCACCGGCATCGGTAGCGGTGCGGCGGTCGGAATACGCAGCAGTACTTTCACGGTGCGCGGTACGCCGGCGGCATCTTGATAGGTAGCGAGGCGCTCGAGCTCGGTGAACGCGTACCGTGTGCTGGGGAAGTACAGGCAATCCTGCGTAAGCACCTGGTTACAGGTCGGCGCCTGCGCAAATGCGCTTTGCGCGATCGCCACCAATCCGCCCAGTAGCAATGTTGCCAAGATCGACGAGCTCGTCTTCATGCCTTTCTCCACTGAAAAGTCGGGAACGTTGAAGCCCACTTGCACGTGGCATTGGTTCAGCGGGCAAGCGACGCTGCACCACTATCCTCGGCCGAGCGCGATGACGTGGCCATAGTACTTAAGTGCCACACGCCGACCGACTAACGGACGGTGTCGGCGTTGCGCTGGATCGGATCGAAGGCGGGTCGGCGCCCTATCTGCCCTACGTGACCGATGTAATTCACCGCGCCGCGATCCGGCTCCTGAGAATTACAGGCCGCGCAACAGATTCTTCATCGAAGTCTGGAGGCGGCGCGTTAGCCGATAACTTGCATGTAACTGCGCATGTAGATATCGGTGCGGCCGATCCGGCGGAGGGCGGGGTACGTACGGTCCGAAAGATCCTCTCGTGCGAAGGAGCGTGGCACGTTTCCGGTAGACTTTAGGGGAGCCTTCACCAAGGAGTCCGCATGCCACGGTTGATCTCGCACGCCGCTCTGCTTGCTCTCGTCGTCTATCTCGCCAGCTTTGCTGCAGGCGCGGATGAGCTTCGCGCGCTGCAATTCCTCAAGCAAGGAAAGGACGTCGCACGGCTCACGCTCGACGAGCTTACTGCGAAGGCGAAGCCGCAGAAGCTCGAAGTCTTCGAATTTCAGAACGGCGAGAAGCGCACTTACGAAGTGATTTCGTTCAACGCCGTGATGGACGCAGTTTATGGAAAGGACTGGCGGAAATCCGAGGACATTCTGTTCACCTGCGCGGACGGCTACCAGCCGATCGTCCCCGCGAGCGAGTTCACCAAGCATGAGGCTTACCTTGCGATCGCAGTGCCCGGCGCGAAAGACTTCACGGTGTTCTCGAAAAGCCACGAGAACAAACCCGTGCAGCTAGGCCCCTTCTATCTCGTATGGAAAAATCTTGGCGACGCCGTGCTCATGGCGCAGGGCGCGAACTACTGGCCGTTCCAGCTCACGACGGTGGATCTCGTGCGCTTTGCCGACAAGGCGGCGAAGCTAGCGCCGCCCACAACGGCGAACCAGGATGCAAAGGAAGGGTTCGCCCTGTTTCGCAAGACCTGTCTCGCCTGCCACACGCTAAACGGCGAAGGCGGACAGACGTCGGGCATCGAGCTGAATCGCCCCGTCAACGTTACGAGGTACTGGAACAAGCAATGGCTCGCCAAATGGATCGCGAACCCAAAATCCGTGCGTGAGACAAGCAAGATGCCCGACTACGAGAGCAACGGCGACTATCAGCTCCCGGCGGACGTCCGCGCAAAGCAGATCCAGCAGATCATCGCCTACCTCGAGTCGATGGCGAAGTGAGGCGAACGCAGCAGCACGCAAGATTCAAGATCTGACCCCGACTGCTATTAGCTGCCGCCGCCGCGGGTAACTCTCGCACCGCTGTCGAAGTGAGGTTCGCGGACGAGGTGGGCGTCCTGGCGAGCGCGTTCAACAAGCTGGCGCAGGACCTGAACGCTAGCACGAAGCTCTCGTCCAACATCAGCGCGGGCTCAAGTATCGCGTCGCTGGTGGCGGAATGCAAGGAGGGACATCGACCGCGTAGCGAAGATTGTTCACGACGTTAGGGACTTTTCGCATCCGGGCGGAAACGATACGTGGCAATTGGCGAGTCTGCACGCAGGATTCGATTCCACCGTCAATATCGTCAACAACGAAATCAAGTACAGGGCCGACGTGATCAAGGAGTAAGCCGCGCTGCAGGTCAGCGATCGGGCGCCGACAGACAATGAGATACGGGCTCCTACGACGCCGTGCCTAAGATACACACCATTCCGAGCGCGATTAGCAGCGTGATCGTCGGTTCCGATTGCCTCACCAACTCATCATACGAATGGCCGCTCTAAGCGGGTCGTCTTATGGCAGCTACCGAGGCGGGGTCAGTCCTTGGTATATGAATTCATTGATCGCAAGCCATCTCCACAAGGCGGCTCGCTCGAACACTCCCAGCCACCACGTACATTTGTATTAGGAATACACAGGGCCTACTATTCGAAGGCACTGGCTTCTCGCAGACGCTGTTTCACGTGAGCTTGCTAACGGTATTGCCACTCTCAGGAGATCTCTATGCGTTGCAAACATCTTGCTCGGGCAGGCGTGGTTGGTGCGTTATTGTGTGCCGCAGTCAGTGTAGACGCCGCGTCCATTATCGGAGACACGTTCGAAGCGAGCTTAACTTTCGACGGCACCACTTATGGGCCTTTTAGTGGCGTTGCCGACAGCAACGCAGGCACCAACAACTTCTTTTCAGGCGACGGGGGCTTGAATGGTGAGCTCTCTGTGGCGTGGGTCGATGACGACAGCGTCGACGTCGCTTTTTTCATCGGAGGACTGCCGGGCCCTCTGCAAAACGCGTCGTTTACGCTATCGGGGCTAGACTTTTTGTCCGGCGTCGAACCGCGAAACATCATCGGCGTCACATTCAATCGTGCTGCAAGTAACGTCGATGATTTTGTCGAAGGGTTCTCCCTGGTCGGCCCCGATCTGAGTTTCACCCCGACCTCCATTTCAGGAACCGTTTCCATGAGTGTGGGGCTTGCTGCCGATGGCCCCAGACTGCGCTATGACGTCATCGTCGCGGCTTCGTCGGTGCCAGAACCCGGCAGCTTGGCGCTGGTCCTCATAGGGCTTGGCGCATGTAGCCTCATCTCGCGCGGAAGGAATCGCGAAGCACATGCACATTCCAAGACCTGACCCCCGCTCAGCCCAGCCTTATGCACTACTCGAAGCCGTTTCACTTGATAATCGAAAAGACGTGTTGGCTTGAGCTGTCCAATAATTCGGCGGAGGCGAGAAATATCAGTCGGTAATTAGAAACCTTGGGTTTCTCCGCGAATACAAGATAACCGTCGAAATATATTGTATAAGGCGAGATCAAACTTATTTAACTACCTCATGAGATTAGTTATGCGGACTCTTTTGGCCAAGATCTCTCGGCGGATCTCTACTTACCTGCGCGGCGTCAGCGCAAAAAGTCGATTTGATCCACGCCTCTCAGAGGTGCAGGAATCTCTTTCTCGCGACATGACGAAATTGATTTCCATACAAGAATCCTTTGCTCGCGACATGGGGAAGTTTATCGCGGTCGTTGGTTATCATCACCCTGCGCATTTTCCGCTGCTGGACCTTTCCAGCATGTTGTTGCTTCAAATTTCAGATTTTTGCGAGCGGAATTTGTACCAAAACACAAAATATAAGTCGACGAAACGCATCACGCACTACCAGAAGAAGATTTATTCCGTCAAGGCCGAGGACGGCGTTCTTGAAGAGATATTCAATAGGATTGGAACAACAGACCGGTCGTTCGTCGAGTTTGGTGTTGGTCACAAAGGAGAAGAGAACAATAGCCTTATTTGCTGCTTAAAGGCTGGCGTGGATTGTGGATTGAAGGATCCCCACAGATCCTCTCAGACGATGAAACCGGTCCGCCGCATCTCTATCATTATGGCCATGTGGTGGCAGTGAGAAAAAAGTACTGTTCCGAAGGTCGCCTAAACATCATCAATGCGTACGTGACTGCTGAAAACATTGAGGGGCTGTTCGACGAAGGCGGCGTCAAATCGGAGTTCGATCTTCTTTCAATAGACGTGGACGGAAATGATTATTGGATATGGAAAGCAATTCAGCGATTCAACCCCCGCGTCGTGTGTATTGAATACAACAGCAACTTGGGCGACACGGTTGCGTGTACCAAAGCGTACGATCCTAATTGGCGTTGGGATGGTTCAACCGTTTTCGGCGCTAGCCTCGCTGCTTTCGAAAAGCTTGGCCGTGAAAAAGGCTATTCCCTAGTGGGATGCGATTTCCTTGGAATTAATGCGTATTTCGTGCGAGACGATCTCTTAGAAAGTCTTTTCGAAGCTCCCTATTCCACGAAGAACCATTTTGAGCCGAACCGCGTTTTTCTAGCAGGGCTTCCAGGCAATTGGCATACGCCCGGCGTTTTCGTCGAGGTTTGAATAGCATTTGCAACCCGATGGCTCAACTTGCAGACTGACTCCGTCCTGTGGCTGATGGAGAATTCAACTTCCAAGTGCAGCGCGTAGAGCGCGTCGGACGACTTCAACAGGTGTGCGGTAGCTAAGACGTTTGCGCGGTCGATTATTCAGTGTCTCGACTACTGCGGCACTGTTCGCGGCTGACATCCGAGAAATCTGTGCCCTTGGAAAATGTCGGCGCAGCAGACCGCTGGTAGTTCATTCGAGCCGCGCTGCCAGGCGCAATAAGGATCGGCCGTGAGATTGGTGCTGTGATCGCGATTGAGCCGACGCGCAATCTTGCGCACACCGAACTGAGCGAGGTGCAACTGGTAGATCGCAAAGCGCTCATAGAGCGTCATTTGCCGATAGGACATGGCGGGCTACTCCTGGCGGGTGGGTTGGTCGCACTTCTCACACTACCAGACACCCATCGTGTCCTACCCCTTCCCTCAAGTGGTGCAGTTGCGAGTTGAATCTACCCCGAGCTGCACCCATTGGGTCGGGCTTGCCTTATTGAGTTTCTCGCACCCCCCGACCAATCGGATACTCGGCTGTACCTAAGCCTGCCAAGGAGCGACGTAAGCAGAGGAGCTAATTAAACATTCTCGAATCAGAAGACCATCGGAACGGCGGCCTTTCGTTTGTGCTGCAAGAGTCGGGCGCCGACACACCATTTCGGTCCGCGACTTCTCTACTGGACTGTCCGTTAACCGCTTCGCGATCCGGTCATCGCTATCCGGATCAACCTTCAATTTTGTTGTAGACGTCGCTGCAGGAGCGGTGGCGATTCATCCGTATGCGATCTGTAAGTGGCGATCCAATACGATTTCGGTATAGAGCGCTGGCCGATACCGAACGGTCCATTGGTCCTTTTCGCCATCTTGTGCCTGCTCTGATATCCGCGAACGCGTGTAGTTCATCTACAGCGGGCGTGGCGACACATAGGCAACAAGACTAGCAGCCGACGGAGGGACGGATGGGTACCAGCACACCGGACACGACTACGGGGTCGCAATCCACGCTTAACCAGGTTCTTTGGCAAGAGTTGCAGGCGCTGCGGCCGGAGCACTGCAAGGAACACCGCTTCGAGCCGGTGGGCTGTTCCGATTCGGCAGAGCCTACCAGCGGAGCAGCGGATAGCATGGCAAGCTCGCCAGAGCACGCAGCGCAGCGTGCGCAAAACCTCTCCGACCTGTTTCGCCGCCTGGGGCAGTTCGGCCGCGAGAAGACTCCATATGCGAATGAGACACCGCTTTCAGCCCTGTGCTTCTCCGGGGGCGGCATCCGTAGCGCGACGTTCAACCTCGGCGTGATCCGCGCGCTCGCGAACTACAACCTCCTGGACAAATTCGATTACCTGTCGAGTGTTTCCGGCGGTGGGTACATCGCCAGTTGGCTGCGGCGCTGGATACATTCCGAAAAGAGCTGTGCCACGGTGCAAACGGCACTGCGTGGTTTCGACGCTAAGGGTAACTCGCTAGCACGCAACCCGCTGCGTCCTGAACCGCGCCCGGTCGATCATTTGCGTGAGTTCAGCAATTAC
>JBDTMS010000080.1:0-10181 GCA_039934195.1 Betaproteobacteria bacterium | reverse complement strand
GAAGTGCTGCAAGCCGATCTCGAAGATGTGTTCGTGCAGATGATGCACAAGCAATAGCGTGCGCATCTTGCGAGCACCTTTGAACACCATGGACCCTTTGAGCACCATGGACACATAGGCGATGGACGCCGGGTTTCGCACACTGCTCTACAAAGAGCTGCTCCGGTTTTGGAAGGTAAGCTTCCAAACCATCGCCGCGCCGATCATCAGCTCGCTGTTGTATCTGCTGATCTTCTCGCACGCGCTGGAGTCGCGCGTGCAAGTGTTCGAGGGCGTTAGCTACACCCGCTTTCTCGCACCGGGGCTGGCGATGATGTCCTTGCTGCAGAATTCTTTCGCGAACAGCTCCTCGAGCCTGATCCAGTCGAAGATTACCGGCAATCTCATTTTCGTTTTGTTGACGCCGCTGACCGCACTGGAAATCTTCCTGGCGTACGTTCTGGCGGCGATCTTGCGCGGCGTTGCGGTTGGGCTCGGCGTCCTTATCGTCACCGCGTTCATCGCCGATCTGCACATTCAACATCCGTTGTGGGCGCTAGCCTTCGCCGTTCTGGGCGGCGGAATTTTGGGTGCAATGGGCATCATCGCCGGTATCTGGGCGGACAAGTTCGATCAGATCGCGGCATTCCAGAACTTCATCATCATCCCGCTCACATTTCTGGCCGGCGTGTTTTATTCGGTGAAGTCGCTGCCGCCGTTCTGGCAGCATGCATCTCACTTGAATCCATTCTTCTACATGGTGGATGGGTTTCGCTACGGGTTTTTCGGGGTCAGCGACGT
Source organism: Betaproteobacteria bacterium (assembly GCA_039934195.1). Lineage (GTDB taxonomy): Bacteria > Pseudomonadota > Gammaproteobacteria > Burkholderiales > SHXO01 > SHXO01. The sequence continues at coordinate 9,401 of JBDTMS010000080.1, read as the reverse complement.
TGCGCCCTACGTGAGTCTGGCTGTGGTCGCGGGCGCTTTGCTGGTGCTGTCGATCTGGAGTGTGCGGCTTCTGACGAGCGGGTATAAGCTGCGCCACTGACCGAGGCCAGCACCGTCGGCCCAGCCGTTTTGCATTTTGATCGAGGAGAGCATCGTGGTCGCGCCGGAAGACGTCAAACGCTATATCGAAGACAACTTGAATTGCGAGTTCGTAGAAGTGAGCGGCGATGGCCATCATTTCGAGGCGGTAATCGTGAGCGCTGCGTTCGACGGCAAATCGCCGGTCAAGCGCCATCAGCTCGTCTACCAGGCGCTGGGCGAGCGCATGCGCGAAGAGATCCACGCGCTGTCGATGCAGACATTGACGCCGCAAGACTGGGCCGCACGGCAGGCCTGATCGCGCCGATGCGTACGTCCGCGTCATACGTCTGGCACTGTGACGCTCGCGTGTTTTCGGCGCGCGCGTAATGGACAAGCTCTTGATTCAGGGCGGCCAGCCGCTGAACGGAGAGATCCGCATTTCCGGCGCGAAGAATGCTGCATTGCCGATCCTCTGCGCGGCTATCCTCACGTCGGACACGCTACAGGTACAAAACGTCCCGCATCTGCGCGATGTCACCACCGCGTTGTCTTTGCTCGCTCAGATGGGTGTCGAGGTGTCGCTCGATGAGCGACTCGGCGTGAGCCTCACGGCTGCCGGACTGGATAATCCGGTTGCGCCATACGAGCTGGTCAAGACGATGCGCGCGTCGATCCTCGTTCTCGGCCCTTTGCTGGCGCGCTTCGGCGAGGCGCGCGTGTCGCTACCCGGCGGGTGCGCGATCGGCTTGCGTCCGGTCGATCAGCACATCAAAGGCCTGCAGGCGATGGGCGCTGAGATCTCGATCGAGCACGGCTATATCCACGCGGCCGCCAAGCGTTTGAAGGGCGCGCGAATCGTCGCTGACGTCGTCACCGTCACTGGCACCGAAAATCTCATGATGGCGGCAACGCTGGCCGAGGGTACGACAGTCATCGAGAACGCCGCGCTCGAACCCGAAGTCGTCGATCTTGCCGAGTGCCTGAATGCGATGGGTGCGCGCATCAGCGGCCACGGCAGCGCGGTGATCACGATCGAAGGCGTTGAGCGTTTGCATGGCGCCGAATATCGGGTGATGCCCGATCGCATCGAAACCGGGACGTTTCTGCTCGCTGCCGCGGCCACCGGCGGCGATATCCGGCTCAAGGACACGCGCCCCAACACGCTTAACGCCGTTCTTCACAAGCTGGCCGATGCGGGTGCAATTATCGAGCGCGGGCCGGATTGGCTGAGCCTGCGTGCGAACGGCAAGATGCGGGCGGTCGATCTGCGCACCGCGCCCTATCCCGCGTTTCCGACGGACATGCAGGCGCAGTTCATGGCGTTGAACACTGTCGCGGCAGGTACCTCGGTGATCACCGAGACCATTTTCGAAAACCGATTCATGCATGTGCAGGAACTGCGGCGCCTGGGCGCCGATATCGAGGTCGATGGCAATACGGCAGTGGTTCGCGGCGTGCCGAGCCTGGACGGCGCGGGCGTCATGGCTACTGACCTGCGCGCTTCGGCGTGTCTCGTACTGGCCGGATTGGTGGCCGGCGGCGAGACGATAGTCGATCGTGTCTATCATCTCGACCGCGGCTACGAGTGCATCGAGGAGAAACTCTCGCAACTCGGCGCGCGCATTCGGCGTACGAGCTGAACGCCGTGCGACTTCGATCTGCACAATATCGGGCGATCTGCTCCCGCTACTAGAGCGATTAGCTCAACCGCACCCGTTGTCCCCGGGGCTTCCCTGCAGTGCGGTAGAATCCAGCTTTAGGCAAGGCCATCACTCGTGAACAGCATCACCATCGCGCTATCGAAAGGGCGCATCTTCAGCGAAACGTTGCCGATCCTGCGCGCAGCCGGCATCTCGCCGACCGAGGATCCGGAAACCTCCCGGCGTCTGATCATCACGACCAGCCGCAAGGACGTCAGCATCATTATCGTACGTGCCTCCGACGTGCCGACCTACGTTCAGTATGGCGCGGCAGATGTCGGCATCGCAGGCAAAGACGTGTTGCACGAACAAGGTCTGCAGGGCGTTTATCAGCCGCTGGATTTGCAGATCGCCAAATGCCGCATGATGGTCGCGGTGCCGCAGGGTTTCGATTACGCCGGCGCGGTGAAGCAAGGTGCGAGGCTGCGCGTTGCCACCAAATACCTACGGACTGCGCGTGAGCATTTCGCCGGTAAAGGCGTACACGTGGACCTGATCAAGTTGTACGGCTCGATGGAGCTGGCACCGCTGGTCGGTCTGGCGGACGTTATCGTCGATCTGGTGAGCACGGGTAATACGCTGCGGGCGAATAACCTGATTGCAGTTGAGGAGATCATGCCGATCAGCGCGCGACTGATCGTCAACCAGGCGGCACTCAAGCTCAAAGACGACGTCATTCAACCGTTGTTGGCCGCGCTCGCCTCTGCCATCCAGCCCGCACCCGCCCATGCCGCTAATTAATCTTCTCGACAGCGCAAGCGCGGATTTCGACACGCAGTTGCGACGTCTGCTGGCATTCGAGAACACGCAAGACGCCAATATCGACGCAGCGGTTGCATGCATCCTGGCCGACGTCAAACGACGCGGCGATGCTGCCGTGATCGATTACACGCGCCGGTTCGATCGTCTCGAGGTCGCATCTGCGAACACGCTGAGACTGCCCAAAGCGGATCTCGAACGTGCTTTCGCCGTCTTGCCCGATGCACAGCGCGACGCACTGGTACAGGCAGCCGGCCGCATTCGCTCCTATCACGAGCGGCAAGTGAGCGAATCGTGGAGCTATGTCGAAGACGACGGTACGCGCTTGGGACAGCAGGTGACGCCGCTCGATCGCGTCGGCATTTACGTCCCCGGCGGCAAAGCTTCCTATCCGTCCACGGTTCTGATGAACGCAATACCGGCGCGCGTTGCGGGAGTGCTCGAGATTGCAATGGTGGTGCCGACGCCGAATGGCGAGCGCAACGACCTGGTGCTTGCAGCCGCGGCGATTTGCGGGGTCGATCAGGTGTACACGATCGGCGGCGCGCAAGCGGTAGCGGCGCTGGCGTACGGAACCGAATCGATCGCGCCGGTGGACAAGATCGTCGGGCCCGGAAATGCATATGTGGCTGCGGCAAAACGACGCGTCTTCGGCGTCGTCGGCATCGACATGGTGGCCGGCCCGTCCGAGATCTTGATCATCTGCGACGGTCACACCGATCCCGACTGGGTGGCGATGGATTTGTTCTCACAGGCCGAGCACGATGAAATGGCGCAGGCGATTCTGCTCAGCCCCGATCGCAAATTTATCGATGCCGTACAGGCAAGTATCACGCGGCAACTCGCGAGCATGCCGCGTAAGGACATCATCGCAGCGTCACTGTCCCGTCGCGGCGCGCTGATTCTCGTGCGAGATTTGCACGAAGCGTGCGAGATCTCCAATCGCATCGCGCCCGAACATCTGGAATTGTCCGTGGACGACGCGGAGCGATTGCTGCCGAAGATCAAACACGCCGGTGCGATCTTCATCGGAAAATACTCCTCCGAAGCGTTGGGAGACTATTGCGCTGGGCCTAATCACGTGTTGCCCACCGCGCGCACCGCACGTTTTTCCTCGCCGCTGGGCGTATACGATTTTCAGAAGCGATCGAGCATCATTCATGTATCTCGCGACGGCGCGCGCAAGCTCGGCAGGATTGCAGCGGAGCTTGCCAAGGGCGAGGGGTTGCCCGCGCACGCCAGCTCTGCGGAGCTTCGTCTGCATGGATAATTCGACGCCGCCACAGAAGACGCCGGCCGCCGTAATTCGCGCAGACATCTGTGCGCTTGGCGCCTACCACGTGCCAGACAGTCGCGGCCTGGTCAAGCTAGACGCGATGGAGAATCCCCATTCATTGCCGGCATCGATGCGCGAGGAAATCGCACGTCTTGCATCGCAGGCGGAGCTGAATCGCTATCCCGACGCCGGCGCTGCGGCGCTAAAGGCACGCATCCGGGAGGTGATGAATGTCCCGACGGAGATCGATGTGCTGCTGGGTAACGGCTCGGACGAGCTGATTCAGATGTGTGCGCTCGCCGTGAATCGTCCGGGCGCCGCGCTGTTGAGCGTCGAGCCATCGTTTGTCATGTTCAAAATGATCGCTGCGTTCGCCGGCCTGCGCTACATCGGGGTTCCGCTGCAGGACGACTTCACGCTCGACGGGCCAGGACTGGTGGCTGCAACGCGCCAGCATCAACCCGCGCTGGTGTTCATCGCGTATCCAAACAATCCGACCGGTAACCTATTCGACGCCGATGCGATTCGCGCCGTGGTCGACGCCGCGCCGGGCCTGGTCGTTATCGATGAGGCGTACCATCCATTTGCCGGCAGCAGCTTTCTGCCCGAGCTCGCGCAGTACCCGAATGTGCTGGTGATGCGCACCTTGTCCAAGCTGGGACTGGCCGGATTGCGGCTGGGGATGTTGTTCGGCCGCTCCGAATGGCTCACCGAGCTCGACAAGTTGCGCCTGCCCTATAATGTCAGCGTCCTCACGCAATCAATCGCGACGTACGTGTTAGGAGCGCAAGCTGTGTTGGAATCGCAAGCGACCTGCATTCGCAGCGAGCGCGCGCGTCTCGCGCACGCTCTCGCCACGCTACCCGGTGTGCGTGCATTCCCGAGCGATGCAAACTTTATTCTGTTCGCTGTTGCGCGCGCCGATGCGATCTTCGCAGGCCTCAGGCAACGCGGCGTACTGATCAAAAACCTCAATGCATCACATCCTCAGCTCAAGAATTGTTTGCGAGTGACCGTGGGTGTCCCTGCTGAAAACGATCAGTTTGTAGATGCGCTGCGGGCAAGCCTGCTGCAGACGGGTTGACCGCTCTCGCTTACCGTTCCTCTTCTCGCCATGCGCCAGGCTCAAATCACTCGCAACACGCTGGAAACCCAGATCAGCGTTAACGTCAATCTGGATGGCACAGGTCGGTCCGTGCTCGCGACCGGGATCGGGTTTTTCGATCACATGCTGGATCAGGTCGCGCGCCATGGCATGTTCGATCTCGAAATCAAAGCAACCGGCGATCTGCATATCGATGCGCATCACACCGTGGAAGACGTTGGGATCTCATTGGGACAAGCGGTCGCACGCGCGGTTGGCGATAAGAAAGGTTTGCGCCGTTACGGGCACGCCTATGTTCCGCTCGATGAAGCGCTGTCTCGCGTCGTGATCGACTTGTCAGGTCGGCCCGGCCTCGACTTCAACATCAAATTCTCCCGCGCACTCATTGGCGAATTCGATGTCGATCTCGTACACGAGTTTTTTCAGGGGTTCGTGAACCACGCGAACGCGACGGTGCACATCGATAACCTCAAGGGTGAGAACGCGCATCATCAGGCGGAGACCGCGTTCAAGGCTTTTGGCCGGGCGTTGCGCATGGCGGTGGAAGTGGATCCGCGGATGGAAGGGATTCTGCCGTCCACGAAAGGCAGCCTTTAGATAACTGGTGCCGCGAGTTTCAACTGTGCCTTATGATCGACATCGTCGTTATTGACTACGGAATGGGCAACCTGCGCTCGGTCGCTAAGGCCGTAGAGCATGTGGCGCCCGGATGCAATGTCGTCGTGTCCAGCGATTCGGCGGATGTTCGCGCTGCTACTCGCGTCGTGTTCCCCGGCCAGGGTGCCATGCCCGATTGCATGCGAGAGCTGGATGCACGGGGCTTACGTCAAGCTGTCATGGAAGCCGCCCGCACGAAACCGTTTCTTGGCATCTGCATCGGCCTGCAGATGCTGTTCGACAGCAGCGAAGAAGGCGATGTGCCGGGGCTCGGCTTGTTGGCAGGGACAGTGGCGCGCTTTGCGCCGCAGCGCATGGTCGATTCTCGGGGCGACAAGCTCAAGGTTCCGCACATGGGGTGGAACGAGGTCTACCAAACCGGCGTGCATCCGCTGTGGCGGGGAATCGAGCAAGGGACCCGATTCTATTTTGTCCACAGCTATTACCCCGTGCCGGTCGATCGTTCTATCGTTGCTGGCTACAGCGAATATCCGTTTGCGTTCACCTGTGCGGTTGCGCGAAACAACCTGTTCGCAGTCCAGTTTCATCCGGAAAAGAGCCAGGCGGCCGGCCTACGGTTGTTATCCAACTTCGTGGCGTGGGACGGCAGGTATGCGGTGTCGGACAGCGCGTTCGAGATTCCGCTGCTCGGCGTGTGATGCGATGGGCTTTTTCCACCTCCAAAGACTGATGTATGATGTTTCGGCGATACATGGATATTGACCCCACCTCCTCTGTCTAAACCCGTCCTCGGGATCCCTTCTCCTCTCTAGTAGCATGTTGATCATTCCCGCTATTGATCTGAAAGATGGCCATTGCGTGCGTTTGAAACAGGGCGTGATGGACGGTGCTACGGTGTTCTCCGAGGATCCGGCGGCGATGGCCCGGCACTGGCTAGATCAGGGTGCGCGCCGATTGCATTTGGTGGATTTGAATGGCGCGTTCGCGGGCAAACCGAAGAACGAGAGCGCCATCAAGAGCATCCTCGCCGAGGTCGGCGACGAAATAGCGGTGCAGCTCGGTGGGGGAATCCGCGACCTCGACACCATCGAGCGCTACTTGGACGATGGCATCAGCTACATCATCGTGGGCACCGCTGCGGTCAAGACGCCCGGGTTCTTACATGACGCCTGTTATGCGTTTCCGGGCCACGTCATGGTTGCGCTCGACGCGAAGGATGGCAAAGTGGCGGTGGAAGGCTGGTCGAAGATGACCGGCCACGACGTGCTCGACCTGGCGAAGCGATTTCAGGAATACGGCGTGGAAGCGATCATCCACACCGACATCGGTCGAGACGGCATGCTGACCGGGCTAAACATTGCGGCGACGGTAGAGCTTGCGCGCGCGTTGTCCGTGCCGGTGATCGCGAGCGGCGGCATCACTAACCTGGACGACATCAAAGCGCTTTGCGAAGCGGAGTCCGAAGGCATCATAGGGGCGATCACGGGGCGTGCGATCTACGAGGGATCGCTCAATTTCGCCGATGCGCAGAAGCTGGCGGACGCGCTAGGGGATCACTCCAGCAGACCCGCCTAAATCGGCCAGGCAGTTCTGCGCGAGACATCGTTGGGAGCTATTGCTGGCCAACGTTCAACCACGGTCTTCTAATTGTGGCGCACCGCGAATGCGTGCGCGCATCCTAATCTAGCTCATCCATGGCACTTGCGAAACGCATCATTCCTTGTCTGGACGTCACCGGCGGCCGTGTGGTCAAAGGCGTCAATTTCGTCAGCCTGCGCGACGCCGGGGATCCGGTCGAGATCGCGCGGCGCTACGACGAGCAAGGTGCGGATGAGCTGTGTTTTCTCGACATCACCGCGAGCTCGGACGAGCGCGGGTTGATCTTCGAGATGATCGAGGCGGTCGCCGCGCAAGTTTTCATCCCGTTGACGGTGGGCGGCGGTGTCCGATCGGTGTCCGATGTGCGCGATCTTCTGAACGCGGGCGCCGACAAAGTGAGCATTAACACGGCAGCCGTACAAAACCCTGATCTCGTGGCAGAGGCTAGCGCGAAAGTCGGATCGCAATGCATCGTCGTCGCGGTCGACGCAAAGCGCATCGCTGATGCCGAGGCGCCTCGCTGGGAGGTGTTTACCCATGGCGGTCGCCGCGGCACCGGGCTCGATGCCTTGGAATGGGGTCGTCGCGTGCAGGCGTTGGGCGCCGGTGAGATTCTGCTGACCAGCATGGACCGCGACGGCACTCGGCATGGCTTCGATATCCCTCTGACCAGCGCGTTTTCTCGTGCGCTGGACATACCCATTATCGCGAGCGGCGGTGTTGGCAGTCTTGCGCATTTCGTCGAAGGCGTTCGCGACGGGCTAGCAGACGCGGTGCTGGCCGCCAGCATTTTCCACTATGGCGAATTCTCCGTGCGCGAAGCCAAAGCGCACATGGCTGCGTGCGGTGTGGAGGTGCGGCAATGACTTCCATGCAACGCGTTTCCGGGTCGGACACCTCTTGGTTAGATGAAATCGCCTGGCAGGTCGACGGGTTGGTGCCTGCGGTTGCCCAGGATGCCGATAGCGGGCGGGTATTGATGGTCGCCTGGATGAACCGCGAGGCGCTCGCGCGTACCGTCGAGTCGGGCGAGGCGCACTATTGGTCGCGCTCGCGCAACCGGTTATGGCACAAGGGCGAAGAATCCGGCAACCTGCAGAAAGTGCGGGAACTGCGCCTGGATTGCGACGCCGATGTCGTGCTCGTCATGGTGGAGCAGCAGGGCGGCATTGCCTGCCACACCGGACGAGAGCGATGCTTCTTCCGGCGCTTCGAGAACGGGCGATGGGTGATCACGGATCAGGTACTCCGCGATCCGCAAGAACTCTACCGTAAATAGCGCGAACTGCGCTGCGGAGGCTGATATGTTGGACGCTTCGATTTTGTCTCGGCTTGCCCAGACCATCGAATCGCGCAAGAGTGCGCAGGCTGGATCGTCGTACGTGGCGCAGCTGTTTGCCAAAGGCAATGACGCTATCCTGAAGAAGGTGGGCGAGGAGGCCGTCGAGACACTGCTCGCCGCGAAGGAGGGTGATAGACTCCACCTTGTGCGGGAGACTGCGGATTTGTGGTTCCACACGCTGGTGATGTTGAGCTTTCATGGACTGGGGCCGGATGACGTGCTGGCCGAGCTCAGCCGTCGGGAAGGTATCTCCGGCATCGATGAAAAGGCATCGCGCGAAAGCGGTGTGTAACGCTGCGACGACTGCGCAACACTGCGAGTGCGACTCGCACCTGTTCTCGACCGACTGAACACTTAGACCCAACACGGCATGCAGGACCCCAATTGTATTTTCTGCCGGATTGTGCGAGGCGAGATTCCCTCGCGTAAAGTGTATGAAGACGCCGACGTGCTGGCATTCCACGACATCAATCCTTTAGCGGCTGTGCACTTCATGATCATTCCGAAGCAGCACATCGCTTCCATGATGGAGGTTGCGGATCAGCACCAATCGCTACTCGGCAAGATGATGGTTTTGGCGCCGAAGCTTGCACGCGAGCAAGGCTCACCGGACGGCTTTCGGTTGATCATGAATACCGGGCGCATCGGACAGCAAGAGGTCGGGCATGTCCACTTGCACGTTATCGGCGGCACCGAGCAGCTCGGCGCCATGTTGCCGCGCCCAAGACGTACAGATATTTGAGAGGAGCATCAGATGGGATCCTTCAGCATTTGGCATTGGTTGATTGTGCTGGTCGTCGTGGTTTTGATCTTCGGCACGAAGAAATTGCGTAACCTCGGTACCGATCTCGGTGGCGCGGTGAAGGGCTTCAAAGACGGCATGAAGCCCGAGGACGACAAAACGCATCCGGCGGGGACTGG
>JBDTMS010000079.1:0-10211 GCA_039934195.1 Betaproteobacteria bacterium | reverse complement strand
CCGTCTGCTGTGCAATCGGGATCAGTGCGGCCGCAATTTCCGCGCTCGAAGCGACCGCTGTGGGCGCGTGAATGATCAGCACACTGTCCGCCTCTGCATCCTCGAGCAGCGTTTGCAACGCTTGCACATAGCGATCGGCCGGTGCATCGCCGATGATGTCGACAGGATTCGCGCGTGACCACGTGGACGGCAGCACAGCGTCCAATTTTTGCAGCGTCTCATCGGACAACCGCGCCAAGCTGCCTTGCTGCTCGATCAAAGCATCGACCGCCATTACAGCGAGCCCACCACCGTTGGTCATGATGGCGAGACGCTCGCCGTGCAACGGTCGCGCGCGTGTTAGCGTCTCGACGGCATCGAACAAGTCTTCGGTGGAATACACCCGCAACATTCCGGCGCGTCGAATCGCCGCGTCATAGACATCGTCCGAGCCGGCCAGAGCACCGGTGTGAGACATCGCCGCCTTGGCGCCTTCCGGATTGCGGCCGGCCTTGAGCGCGATCACCGGCTTGTTGCGAGCGGCTGCACGTGCGGCGGACATGAACTTACGCGCAGCTTTGATCGATTCGAGATAGAGGAGGATGGCGTGCGTCTTCTCATCGCCAGCCAGATAGTCGATCACGTCGCCGAAATCGACGTCCGCACTATCGCCAAGCGAAATCAATTTGGAAAAACCGATGTTGCGCGACTTCGCCCAATCCAGAACCGCCGTCACCAGCGCCCCGGACTGCGACACGAACGCGATGTTGCCGGCCAGCGCATCGGTATGCGTGAAGCTTGCGTTCAGTTTGAGCGCGGGCACGAGCAATCCCACGCAGTTCGGACCGAGCACGCGCAGCAGATGCGGTTTTGCCGCGACGAGCATCGCCTCCGTGAGCGTGACGCCGCTCGCGTCCGCGATTCTGCCGAGGCCTGCAGTCAATACCATTGCGGCCTTGGTGCCCAGTGCTCCAAGCTCGCCGATCAACTGCGGCACGGTTGCGGGCGGCGTACAGATGACGGCGAGATCCGGAGTGACGGGAAGACTCTGCACTGACGGGTAGGCCTTGATGCCCGCGATGAAATCGTATTTTGGATTCACCGGCAAGATCGCGCCGGTGAAGCCTGCCTCACGCAAGTTGCCGAGCACTATCGCGCCTATGCTGTGCGGCTTTTCGGAAGCGCCGATGAGCGCGACGGATGTGGGCGCAAATAGACGTTCGAGATTTCTGATGGTCACTTCAGCGGCCTCGCAGTCGTTGCCACGTCAACACCATCGCGCGCAATGCGGCGTAGCACCGAACCGCTTCGGATCGGGCCCAGCGCGCTCGACTCACGGCGTTGCCCGCAAGCTATACGACAGTCGTCTTACCATGCGCTCAGCTTTTCATGTAATGGACGAAATCCCTGCGAGAGTGTGAGGGCGCCGCGCACGACAATCGAACATGCGATGCTGTGAGGCATTGACTTCACCACGACGCAGTATCGCGTGAGCGTTTGTGCGGATCAATGCGGTATTTCCGATCACGATAGCGCCGGACGCCGTCGAGCGCACTGACCATCGCTCATGTTTTGCCAGCCATGCCACATAAATGATAGCGACCGCGTCCACCACGATCACGTCGAGGGGCGGTGCGAGCGCGCCGCGCATGCGCAACACCGAGGGCGCTAGCCTGCCCCTTGACCGTCAGCATCGATATATGGGACTCTTTTATTACACAGCGATAGGTCACTGCATTCCACGCACTCGGTAACAGATCAGATCGCCGACACTCCGTTCAATCGAGGGAGAACATTGTGCATGGAACACTCAAAGCCGCCAGCTACGTCGTGCTTCTGCTAATGGCCGTCGGCATCCTTTACGCGAGCTATATCAGCATCAAGTACTGGACCGGCATTAGCGTCTAGCCGATAGGGACAACAAGTGAACAAACGGCAAGCACGACGCTTCGCTATCGGATCGACTGCGATTGCGGCACTGGCGTTTCTCGGGATGACGATCGACAGTCATCGGCAATTCCCCAAGCTCACAAATGCCCAGAACATCACACCGGCGGTTACACACGGCAAGAACGTCTGGCACAAGAACAACTGCATCAACTGCCATACGTTATTTGGCGAGGGTGCGTACTATGCGCCGGACCTGACCAAAATCGCGCAGCAGCGGGGCGCTCAATATCTTCAAGCGTATTTGCGCGACCCGTCGAAGTTCTACGACGAACAGCGACATCGGCGGCTGATGCCGAAGCAAGACATGACCGACACCGAGATTGCCGACCTCGTCGCATTCCTCGACTGGATCAGCAAGGTGGATAACCAAGGATGGCCGCCGCGACCGATTTTGGTTACGGGCGCGAGTATGACCACTACCGGCACACTTCCCGCAGACCAAGTTGCGGCAGTAGCCAAGTCTGCGCTCCCTCCCGGGACGAGATCAGGCGCATCGGACAAGGACCCAGTGGCGCTGGGAGAAGTGCTTTTCCGGACCGCTTCGCCGGCGTGTAACGCCTGCCATTCCCTCATACCTGGCGCCAACATGGCGGGCCCTTCCCTCGCCGGTGTGGCAACGCGGGCGCAGCAGATCCTCGCGTCGCCTGACTACAAGGGGAAGGCCAGGGATGTAGAGAGCTATATACGCGAGTCAATTACGCAGCCCAGCGCCTACATCGTTGCCGGTCCCATGTATTCGGTGGATGGCGTGTCTTTCATGCCGGCCACCTTCGGCAGCACGCTCACACCCGAACAGGTGGCACAACTGGCGGCATATTTGTCGACGTTTCAGTAGTCGGCGACTCATCGGGCTAGGCGCACGCGACCTAGGGCCGACCCGAAGATCATCTTTGAAGGAGTGCGCCAATGCGCTACAAGTCTCAATCGGTTGCCTATTGGTACTTCGCCGTCGCGATGGTGCTGTTCGGCCTGCAATTGGTGTTCGGACTTTTGTCTGCAGCAAAGTATCTGGGGCCCGATCCGCTGCTCTATCTTTTGCCATTCGATGTGACCAAGGTCATCCATACCAATCTCCTGATCGTCTGGGTATTGACCGGATTCATGGGCGCGACGTATTGGATGGTGCCGGAGGAATCGCGCGCCGAACTGCATAGCGTCAAGCTCGCCTATATTCAACTCGCCCTTTGGGCGTTGATGGGGGTGACCGCCATCATCGGCTATCTGTTCCGCTATGGCACCGGCAACAAGCTGCTCGAGCAACCGCTGCCGCATAAGATCGTGATCGTCATCTGCATGCTTATATTTCTGTACAACATCGGCATGACGATCTGGAAGTCGCGCCGCTTCACCACCACCGAGGGCGTCCTGGTGCTCGGCCTTGGTCTTGCCGCTGTGCTGTATCTGCCGGCGTTGCTGGAATACGAAAACTACACCGTCTCGATCTTCTACCGCTGGTGGACCATCCATCTATGGGTGGAAGGCGTGTGGGAGATGATTCAAGGCGGTTTCCTCGCGTACCTGTTGATTCGACTGTCCGGCGCCGATCGCGAGCTCATGGAGAAATGGTTGTATGTGATTGTCGGCCTTGTCTTCATCGCCGGCATCCTGGGCACCGCGCATCACTACTACTGGGTTGGCGTACCGGCCTACTGGCTGCCGATTGGCGGGATCTTCAGCGCACTCGAGCCGGTCGCGCTCATCGGCATGGCGGTCTACGCCTACTCCGCGATGCGCCGATCGGGTCTTGCCCATCCCAACACGCTGGCGCTGCATTGGACGATCGGCAGCACCGTGTTCACGCTATTCGGTGCCGGGCTGCTCGGGCTGGCGCACACATTTCCGGCTGTCAACAAATGGACGCATGGCACGCTGATCACGGCGATGCACGGGCACGCCGCGTTCTACGGCGCCTACGTAATGATCGTGCTTGCGATGATCACGTTCGCGCTACCGGCAATGACACCCGGCCGCTCCGAGCGCGGCAGCAGCATCGGCTACTGGTCATTCTGGATGCAAGTGTCCGGAATGTTCGGCATGACGCTGTCGTTCGCCACCGCAGGCATCGCGCAGGTGTATCTGGAACGCATTCTCGGGATGGGGTATCTCGATGCGCAACTAAAGATCCAAGTGCATTTTCTCATGCTGCTGGCTACCGCATCTCTGTTCACGGTGGGTGTCGGTTTGTTCATCTTCGACTTCTTTCGCTACGCCCCCTCCTTTGAAGTGGGCAACGAGAAAGAACCGACGTTTCCGCCCCGTTCCGTGGGGCCGGCACCGGGGTAATGATCACGCCTTCGAAGCTTGGGAATTTCCGCTCCGCCGACACGCACGCGCATCCGCCCGCGGCGGGTCCGGAGCCCTATTACCTGCCCTCCGGCGATGAAGTCGCCATCTTCGAGCATTGTCATGCGCGCGAACTGGCGGTGATGCTCAAAGGACCGACAGGCTGCGGCAAGACTCGTTTTCTCGAGCACATGGCGTGGCGGCTCTCACGTCCGCTGGTGACCATCTCCTGCCACGACGATTTGACCGCGAGCGACCTCATCGGTCGCTTCCTGATCCGCCACGACGGCACGGCATGGCAGGACGGCCCGCTGACGCGCGCGGTACGGGAGGGTGCGATCTGCTACCTCGATGAGGTTGTCGAAGCGAGGCAGGACACCGTGGTGGTGCTGCATCCGTTGACCGATCATCGGCGCTTCCTGCCGATAGACAAAACCGGCGAGACCATCGAGGCGGCAGCGGGCTTTCAATTGGTCGTGTCATACAACCCCGGCTATCAGCGCATGCTGAAGGACTTGAAACCCAGCACGCGGCAACGATTCGTCGCGCTCGACTTCGACTTTCCTCCGGCCGAGCGTGAGGCCGCTATCGTCGAACGGGAAGGTGGATCCAACCGAGCGACGGCGCAGGCCCTCGTAACACTGGGCCACCGATTGAGAGCGTTGCGCGACCGTGGCTTGGCGGAGGTGCCAAGCACTCGGCTCCTGATCGCTGCCGCGCGGCTGATTGCCAGCGGCATTTCCGACCGGCAGGCATGTTACAGCGCAATAATTTCACCGCTGTCGGACGATGAGTCGTTGGTCGCGGCGATGCGCGATCTCGTCGACTTGACCTTCGTCTAGCGTCGCAATCGCACCGCATGGCCGAAGCCGAAGATGTCATTACCGATGTCGCACGGCACGCCACGACTTATGCGCAAGCACTCTGGCGCCGGCATCGTGCGAAATCTCCCCCGGCTCGAACAGTCGCGTTGGCGGACGTCGCACAGCGGATCGACTTGCTGATTGCAGCGGTGTTCGGAACGACGTATCGAGTTCGAACCGCGCAAACACCCGCACCGCCGACATTTCTCGCAACAGCATTCAGGCGCCGCGAGTGGCCGCGAGTGCAGCGGGCGATACCGGCGACAGATGGCGTCTGCATCTGGTTGCCCGTTGATGTCGGCATCATGGACCCTGCTGTCGCAATCGACCGCTTTCGCACTATGGCGCTACAGCAGGCGACACGCGCCTGCCGAGGCAGCGCCGCGATGATGGGAACTCCATCTACGCCATTGGTCCACGATCTCTATTTGCTGCTAGAAGCCTACGCAGCAGACGCAGCGCTTGTGCGGCAGCTACCGGGAATGGCGAGATCGTTGAACGCGTTGCGCCACGCCGCGCTGGCTGCCCGACCGGCGCTCGCGACGTTCCCCATTGAGCGACAGCCGCTCGAGACGTTCGTGCGAACGCTGCTGGAGCAGGATTGCAGAAACCCGGACGGCGACATTCCGATATCGGTGTCGCCTGAAAACTCTGCGCGCATCGCTCACAGGTTGGCGACGCAAATCATGCCGGACGCCGGCAAGGCGCAGTTGCTCGGCGCCAATCCGCTGCTTAAAGACTGGTGGACAGGCGAGCTGCGTGTGCCGATCGCAATGGCGTCTACCGCGTCAGCGCACTTGGACCCCGTGGCTGCTGACGACGACGCGTCGACACCGCCGCGCAGCGCCCGTTTGAACCGTCGTCCGAACGTGCGCAAACCGGGCGAGGACGAGGATGATGTCCGCCAGGGCGCATGGATGATCCAGTCGTCGCAGCCGCAGGAACATGCCGAAGATCCCTTTGGGATGCAGCGGCCGTCGGACCGCGACGAGCATGCGGCTGCCGAGGAATTTGCCGATTCCCTTTCCGAGCTCACGGAAGCTCGGCTGGTTTCGACGCCGGGACGGCCAAAAGAGGTGCTGCTGTCGGACGATCCTCCGGACACGCTGGCAAGGCGCGCGATGGCGGCGTCCGCCGGGCAGGCGGCCAGCATGAATTACCCCGAATGGGATTACCGCATCAATGCGTATCACGAGCCCGGTGCAACGATAAGAATATTGGTTGCACAGTCGGGTTCTCAACAATGGGTAGATCGCACGCTGGCTGAGCACCGCTCGATGCTCGACGCGATCCGCCGGCGTTTCGAGATGCTGAGCGCACAGCGGATGCGAGTGCGAAAACAACTCGACGGTGAGGAGCTCGATCTCGAGACATACATCGACGGCCATGCCGACTTTCGCGCTGGATTGCCAATGACGCAGGCGGTATATCAAACACATCGTCGCTCCAAGCGTGACATGGCCATCATGCTGCTCATCGACATCAGCGGGTCCACCGACGCTTGGGTCTCAGCCAATCGGCGGGTAATCGATGTCGAGCGCGAAGCACTCCTGCTGGTTTGCATTGCATTAGACGGAATGGGGGAACCGTTTGCGGTGCAGGCTTTTTCGGGCCAAGGGCCGGACGCGGTGACCGTACGCACGATCAAGCGGTTCGACGAGCCCTACAACAACGAGGTCGCGCGCCGAATCGCCGCACTTGAACCAGAACAATTTACACGGGCGGGCACCGCCATTCGTCACGCCAGTACTACGCTAATGCGCGAATCTGCTGCGCATCGGCTTTTGTTATTGCTCTCCGATGGCAAGCCCAATGATGTCGATCGATATGAAGGCCGCTACGGTGTGGAGGACACACGGCAGGCGGTCACAGAAGCGAGACTCCAGGGAATCTTCTCGTTCTGCCTGACGGTGGACCGACAAGCATCCAGCTACCTGCCCGCCGTGTTCGGTGCGCGCCAGTACGCGTTGCTGGCGAAGCCGGAATTACTTCCGATTGTTCTGCTGGATTGGATGAAGCGGCTGCTCGTAGCGTAAGTATTGATCTCCGCTGCGGCCTGATCTGCAGGATTCGGGTTGTATGCGATACGCTCTTGGTCCCCGCTTACCCGGGCGCGCATCGACGGTAAGCCGAGTTGATCTGCAACGCACGCACGTTAGCCGGAATATTCATGCAGACGCCTGCGGATCAACGAGAAGCGGAGACCCCCGCCGTGCGTTCGTGGGACAACGCTGGACGAGGGCGCTCGCTTCACCGATGTATTTGTCCCATGCGGTCACTGCGGCGCTGAAGCCTCCAGGCGGCGGCCAAGCCTGATTTATAATCGCTTGATCTGGATCAAGGCCGTTGCGTGAGCCGCGTGCGAGACTTCGTTTTCGCAGCTACTGAAGGGCAACCATGCCTCGCAAAGCCAAACGCCAAGTCGCCAAAATTATTCCTCCGCTCGGCAGGAGCACGTCTCGACCGCCGGCCCCTCGCAAGCTTCGCCGGCAGACGCTGCGCATGATATGACGCAGCTAGAAGCCCATCGCGTTTGGGATGCGGGCACGCGCTGGTTCCACTGGATCAACGTTGTGTGCGTGATCGCGCTCGCGGTGATGGGCTACGTCATTCTCCATGCCGGTGACCTCGGCATCGGCAACCCAGGGAAAGTTACGCTGAAGACTTTGCATAGCTGGATCGGCTATGTTTTCGCATTGAATCTGCTATGGCGCATTGTCTGGGCGTTCTTCGGCAACCGCTACGCACGCTGGCGCGAGATCCTCCCCGGCGGCCCGGGCTACCTTGCCACCGTGCGCAGCTACCTCACCGCTTTTTTGACGGGTTCTCCGCAGCACTACCTCGGACACAATCCGGTCGGCCGGATGAGTGTCGCACTTTTGCTATTACTCATCGCCATTCAAGCAGTGACGGGGTTGGTGCTCGCCGGTACGGACCTCTTCTATCCGCCGTTCGGCCACTGGATCGCACAGTGGGTGGCGGCGCCCGGTGTGGATCCATCGACCCTCGCGCCATATTCACCGCAGATGTACGAGCAGACCGCTTTCGACAGCATGCGTGCTTTGCGCAAGCCATTCGCAGTGGTACATCTGTATGGGTTCTATTTGTTGATAATCGTCGCGATCCTGCACATAGCGGCGGTGGTGATCACCGAAATCAGAGAAAAAGGAAATCTAATTTCGGCGATGTTTACCGGCGTAAAAATCATCCCGCGGCGCCGGGAGAACGAAGACCGGAAGCGGCCATGAGTCGTTGGCTGCTCGCTGGACTTCAACGCCAAGAATGCAAAGTACTCAGCGTCGTGCGAGCCGAGCTTGACCTAGGTCAAGCTCGGCTGGTGTCGACCGCAGTAAGCTGGTGCACGCCCCATTTACGTGTACGAATCCTCGTTCGCACGGTTGCTTTCTGCGACTGCGGGATTCGCGTTTGGAGATATAACGATGTCTAAATCGACGGTTCGACTAAACGCTCGGCACATGCCTGCGCTTGCACTCGCCATTGCGATGGCGGCATGGCACATCGCCGCGGCGGCGGCTGATCCAACGGACAGAAAAATCCAGGTCGCAGCAGCCGACCTGGACCACGGCCGCAAGTTGTATGAAGTCAGCTGCGACGGTTGCCATACCACGAACGTGCACTGGCGCGACAAGCGGCTTGCCGATTCCTGGCCGGCGTTGTGGGATCAGGTGAATCGATGGCAACGCAATTCAGGCCGAGACTGGCAGCCGGCTGACGTCAACGATGTAGCGGCCTACTTGAACGGGCGCTACTACCATTTCCAATGCCCCGAGAATGAGTGTTCGGAAAAGGCTGCGGTACTGCACCTCGAGGCGGAGGTACGACGGTAGGCCGCTTGCCGCGAACGCTTCGGTATGCAATTCTCACGGCGGCTAGTGCAGCGTCCTTCCATTGCGCTGTGCCGATTCGAGACTACAGGTTCGATGTGGTGCGCCGGCCGCGCCGCCGTTGAACCGGGGCATATCACTTCGGAGTGGTGCGCTGAGCGGGCCGGCAACAAGCTGCGCTGACATCGCTATCGACATGAGCTCAACCACCGATCCGCTGCAAGCGCCACCGGCCTTCCAGCATACATCGCCGCATAAGCGCGGCCGCAAGCACCGGATGCGCCACTGGGTCCTGTTCGCAGTATTGCTGCTTACCGTCCCCGCGTTTTATCTGCAACTGGCACCACCCGAGCGGATCTGGCCCTATGCCGGGGCCGCGCTGTATGCGTTTGTCGCAGTGGTATTTCTGCTCTCCCTGATACATAGCCGTCGGCCCGGGCGCGTTCAGCATTCGGGGCATCACATCGGACTGGATCTGCTCATCGTGGCCGGCTCAGCGGCGAGCGCACTTGCTGTGGCGCCCTGGTCGCCCGAGGAATGGCTACTGCGCAGCGCGTTAGCGGCAGTAATTCTGCTGCGATTCATTATCTTCCTGCGCCGATTGTTCTCACCGGATGGGATCGTATATCTAGTCGCTCTGGCCGCCGCGCTGCTCGCGCTCGCCGGCGGCGGCTTCTATTGGCTCGAACCCACCGTGCATTCGTACGCGGATGGCTTGTGGCTGGCGTTTACCAGCGGCGCAACGGTCGGCTATGGCGATATCACGCCGACGACGCCGGCATCGCGCTTGTTCGCGGCCTTCATGGTCCTTCTCGGTTATGCGCTGATGTCGCTGGTCACCGCCGGGATTACGGCAATCTTCATCGGCGAAGATGAGAAGCGGCTGCGGCACGACTTGCATGCAGACATCAAGGCTCTGCGCAAAGAAGTTGAGCAGCTGCGCCTGGCACTGCGGCCGGACCGCTCATAGCATTAGCGAGACACCGCAGCCGTGATCCGGGGGCTCGCTAGTCTGCGTCAGCATGCGCCGGTCGAGAATGCTGACCACGGCGACTCGGAGACGAGAACCTTTCCAGGAAAAAATCCATGAAGGGCAGATAGGTGCAAAACACGATGCGAGGCGTGCTGGTGCAACAGCACATTGCGCGGAAACGTTCAGCCGCGCCATCAGTGGCCGATCATTGCGCGCAGGCCTTCTATGCTCACGATGCGCACATGCTTGCCTTCGATCTTGACGATCTGCGCTTTCTGAAATTTGGAGAAGACGCGGCTCACGGTCTCGAGCTTCATT
>JBDTMS010000078.1:0-10221 GCA_039934195.1 Betaproteobacteria bacterium | reverse complement strand
GAACGCGAATTGGCTGGTACCGGTGCGTGGCGATAGCGCGTTGCGCGCCTTATCGAAGCGCTCGGCTGCGATTTCGACCGGATCGGCTCTAATCTCGATCGGCTGCTGCTGCGAAGCGCTCGTGTTTTGCGCGATGACCTGCGGCCTGGCGATGTCGCCGTTCGTCTGCGCGCACACGGCAAACGACATCAGCAAGCCACACAAAACGGCAAGCCGCACGACTCGGCTGCGGCCATGACGATGGCAATCGTGTTTCACGATGGACCCCTCCCCGTGCTGATTGGCGGGCTGGGTCGATGCCCGCCGGCTTCGAATCGACGCTTATATCGATCAGCTAGCCGCGGGCGGGCGGTGCTCTGGAGGGAATGCGAAAGACCGAAATCGGCCGCTGCGATCGCAGCAGTTCGACTGCTTGAGAGCGTTCCGGCTGAGCTAGAGGAACAACTGGCGCAGCGGACGGCAGAGCTGCGACCAGGTCGCCGCATGAGCCGCACGTTTCGCACGCCGGCTCCGATGACAGGTGACCCGGCTGCTGACCTTGCGCCGCCGGCTGCTGACCTTGCGCCGAAGGTCCGCGCACTTCGTGCTGACCGAGAACGCAGGGCAGACAGCAGCGAAGCGCCGCCTGCTGCGCAACCGGTGTCAGTAGCAGCAGGCTATACACCAGCAGCTGGCGCGCGTGATTCATTGCTGTGCCTGATGGCTTCACGATGTTCATCTTACTGCCGCGCCGCGCTGCCTGTCGCGCCATTGTCTGCGGTGTCGGTAGCGCCCGCCGGTGGACTGCGTGCGTCGCATTGTGCCTAGAGTGCAATTTGCACTCAACTCCGCAGCATTCTCCGCCGATAACGCTTGGGTCCGTCCGGAACAAAGCCATGAAGTCAGCCCAATGAACTCGCGGTATGCACACCGAGGTCGCCGCCACAGCATAACCGGCAGCACGATGGTCCGCGCGGCTCGCGGTTTCACCCTCACCGAGCTCATCACCGTCATGGCGATCGTCGTCATTCTGGCGGCGGTGGCGATGCCCAACATGACCGGCATGAACGTCGTCAAACAGCGCGTCGATTACGACAAGGTTGTATCGATCCTGACCTACGCGCGGAAGTCGGCGATTTCTCGGCGGCGCTACGCGTGCGTCGCGGTTTCGTCCACGACGGTAGCGCTTACCATCGACAGCAATCCGCCGGAATCGACGACGACACCGTTCGCTGGATCCTGCCCGTTCGCGACCGCATTGCCGCTCCCTTCACCGGATGCTGCTTGCGCTGCGACCAATCAGACCTGCGTCAAAGCCACCACGATTACCTCGACCGCCAGCGCGTTTCAGTTCGACCCGCTCGGCCGCGCTTCGAGCGTGGTGACCGTCACCGTCTTGGGTTTTCCGGCGATCAAGGTCGAAGGGGAGACCGGCTATATTCACTGATCCGCAACACGCAACGCGGGGCTTCAGCTTCGTCGAGCTGCTGATGTTCATCGTCGTCGTCGGCGTCGGTCTGGCCGGCGTGTTGGCCGCCATCAACATGGGCGCGCAACACAGCTCCGATCCGATGGTGCGCAAGCAAGCGGTGGCCGCAGCCGAATCGCTGCTCGAAGAAGTCGAGCTGCAACCCTTTACCTTCTGCGATCCGAGCGACACCGCCGCTGCGACAGCGACCAGCTCCGCCGGTTGCAGCACCACCGCGCAGTCGATGGATACCCCGGCCAACTGGGGGGCGGGCGAGTCGCGCTTCGGACCGGTATTTTTCGACAACGTCGCCGACTACATCAATTTCGCGATGAACGGCAGCCTGACCGACGTGTTTCAGCAGGCGAGCTCGCGGCTCAGCGGTTACAGCGCGACCGTCAGCATCACCCAAGTCGGCTCGGGATTCGGAGTTGCCAATACCGACGTGCTCCGCATCGATGTCACCGTTACCGGCAACGGCAATGCGGTGACGCTCACCGGTTTTCGTTTTCGGCACTCGCCGAATCTCGTCGATTGAGCGCCTAGGCTATGCAGCAACCCCAATCGCGCGGATTTACGCTGATCGAATTGATCTCCGTCATGGTGATCATGGGTGTGATTGCCGGCGCGGTGGCGGTGTTCATGCAGCGGCCGATCGAAGGCTATTTCAGCAGCGCTGCGCGTGCCGCGATGGCCGACACCGCGGACACCGCGCTGCGCCGCATCGCACGCGATGTGCGTCTGGCATTGCCGAACTCGGTGCGCGTGAGCGCGAATGGATTGTTCCTCGAGTTGCTGCCGATGAAAACCGGCGGACGCTACATCTCCGATGACAGCTGTTTCGCCGCCGGCTGCACCGGTTTCGCGACACTCGGCGACATGCTGACCAACGCGCAGGTCACCCCCGGCTCCGACCTCGTCGCCGTGTTCAACACGTACAACAACAGCGGTGGCGACTGCGCACCAACGACGGCCGGTTTGTACAGCGCTTATTGCGGACACGGACTCGCGACCCTCACCGCGGTGAGCGGCGCCGGAACCTCGAGCAATGCGCTCACCTTCGCCAACACCGTGTTCCAGCCGTCGGGCGGCTCGCCGACGCGCCGCGTGTTCATCATTGCGGTCTCGCCGGTGACGTTCGCCTGCGATGGCACCACCGGTACGCTATGGCGCATCTCCGGCTACACGCGACAGGCCGCGCAGCCAATCAGCCTCACCGCCGCGCCGCTATCCACCGCGACGAGCAAGCTGCCGCTGGCGCTGAACATCACGTGTCCAGCGGTGGTGGCGGGCAGTGTGCCGCCGCGATTCGCTTATGCGAGCGGCGTATCCGAGCGATACAACCTGCTCTCGGCGTGGATCACTCTGCTCAGTCAAAACGAAACCATCAGTCTTCTCCACCAGGTCCATGTCGATAACACACCATAGCGTGCGCGAGCGCGGATTCGGACTGGGCGTGCGCGAGCGCGGATTCGGACTGGGCGTGCGCGAGCGCGGATTCGCACTGGGCGCGCGCGAACGCGGATTCGCACTGGTCGGCGCGATTTTCATCCTCGTGGTGCTCGCTGCGTTGGCGGTCGGCATCACATTGTTCATGACCCAAAGCGAGACGAGTCACGCGCGCGACGTGAGCGGTGCACGCGCCTATCAGGCCGCGCGGGCCGGTCTCGACTGGGGCGCGTACCTCGTGCTGGACCCACTCAACGGAACCGCAACGTCCGGGACTGCGGCAATGCCGAATTGTCCGGGCGTAGCGGGCAACACGTGTCCGACGGCTGCCGCCCCCGCGTCGCTGACATTGACGACAACTGCGCCATTTTCAGGAACGGTATTGGCGGGCATCGGCGTCAACTTGCAATGTTCTTGCGCGGACTTCGTGGAATCCGCGCGCAATGTGCGCGTGTTCCAACTAAAGGCGACAGCAACTTATGGCGCCGGCGTGGGCCAAGTCGAGCGGCAAGTGTCGGCGCGTGTAGCGTATTGCCGCGACCCAGCCGGCAACCCGGCCTCGCAACCGCCGTACGGGTGCAGCTGATGTTCGGAAGAATTTTCGTTCTTGCGTTGTTGCCTAGCCGCATCGTCCGCATTCGCGGGTTCGTGTACATCTAAAAATGACGGCAATTGGAATGGCGGCACAGCGGTGACATGGGGCGGCGGCTGCACGGGGACGGGCGGCTCGCCCGCTGCCGGCGACACCGTCACGATCGACAACGGCGACACCGTTACGGTGACGGCAAACGCAGCGGCGACATCGGTGACGCTGCTCGGCGGCAGCGCGAACAACGTCGAGCTCGTGGTGAATGCCGGGATTACGATGACTGTCTCAGGCAACGTTACAGCGGCCGCATCGACGTCGAATACGCGCACGCGGCGCATCCGAGTTCTATCCGGCGGTCGGCTTCTAATCGGCGGCAATCTCGCGTTGAACAGCGGCAGCGTGACCGGCAGCGTGTTGGACGTTCCGATCACCAGCAACGCCAGCTCGCTCATACAAGTCGGCGGCTCGATCAGCTTTTCCGGTACGGTTGCTCCAACCATCAACTTCGCAGGCGCCGGCACGCTCTCCGTTGCCGGCGATTTCGGCAACGGTGGCGGCTTCACCGCCGGCACCGGCACGGTTATCTACAACGGCAGCGGCGCACAGAACCTTGGCAACTACACCTACTCAACCTTGCAGTTCAACAAGACCGGCGGCACCGCAACTGCGACCGGCAACGTAACCGCGGCAACGCTGAATTTCGCCGCAGGCAACACCGGCATCGTATCGATGACCACCGGCACACTGTCGGTCACAGGCACGTGTCTTACCAGCATCGTGCGCACCGGCAGCGGCCACGTTGTCGGCAAACTCGAGCTGACGTTCCCATCCGGCAATCCCACTTGCACTTATCCTGTTGGCGATCCGGTGAGCTACACACCGATCACCCTTGCCGTTACCGGATCCGGCGGCGGCACTTTGACCGGCAGTGTGACGAAAGCGGATCATCCGCAAAAAGCCACATGGCCAGTGAGTACGAGCAAGTACGTGCAGCGTTATTGGACTCTTGGCGCCACCGGCGACACGCTGACGACGTTGACCAGCTACAACGCGACGCTCAATTACGTTGCCGGCGATATTCTCGGCGGCGCCGACTACACGGATTTTATCCTCGCGCAGTACCAAGGCGGTTGGATCGTCCCCAACCCGAACTTCACCTCCAACACCGGCACATCGATCGTCGCGAGCGGTATCACGACCAAGTTCGCCACGCCGGTGAGCTACGTCGTCGGCGAACCCTATGCTTGTCTGCCGCCGTCGAGCGCACCGGCGGGGGTGACCTGTCAATGCGATTCGTTCGGTCGCTCGTCGCTCAATCCGTCGACGATCTTCGGCGCGAACTGGCTGCTCTCGACCAGCAATGGCGGCTTCGGCATTCCGAAGATCATCAACCCCGGCTTTCTCCGCTTGACGGACAACACTAACGACAACGCATCGAGTGCGACCATACCCGGCATCTTCCCGGCCGCCGGCAATTACATTTCAGTGGAGTTCAAGCAGTACGCCTACAACGGCAGCGGGGCGGACGGCATTGCAGTGACCTTGTCCGACTACTCGATCGCGCCCACACCCGGAGCATTCGGCGGATCGCTCGGCTACGCGCAGAAGCCCGGCATCAACGGCTTCGCCGGCGGCTGGGTCGGCGTCGCGCTCGATGAGTTCGGCAATTTCGAGAACTCCACCGAGAGTCGCAGCGGCGGCGCCGGCACCGTTCAATTTCCCGAGTCGATCGGCGTTCGTGGCTCGGGATCCGGAACGACGGGCTACAACTGGCTCGCCGGCGCGTTGAACCTGGGTGCCAACACTATCGACAACCGTACGTCCACAACACCATTGAACGGCTACGCCTATCAGGTGATCGTCGACGCACGCAACTACATCAATACTGCGAAGACGGCCTTGGTTTCGGTGAACCGCGATACCACTGGCGTCGGTAATACCTATACGAATGTAGTCGCGCCGTTCGATGCCTACGTCGTCAACCCAACGCAAGCGGCAGTGCCGACCAACTGGCAGATCTCGTTCACCGGTTCGACCGGCGGAGCGACCAACATCCACGAGATCGGCGCCCTCAAAGTCTGCGCGGCAACGTTTCTGCCGCCGACCGCGACATCCTCCGCAGCCGACTTCAATGCGATCGACAGCGCACTGCCCAACACCAAGCAGAACGCGCTGTTCGGACACATCTACATGAAGATAGCCAATGTGTCCTTCAATTTGAATGTCGCGGCGCTGTTGCCGGAAGTCGGCGGCGTGTCGCAAGGCGTCAATACCGTTTACGCAACGAGCGGCACGAAAAACGTCAGCGTCACGCTGATCGATGACAGCCTGCCCGGTACATCCTGCAACTCGACTACCGCTGCGTGCATTGCGTGTGCGAAAAACCAGGTGGCGATCGCAAACATGACGTTTACCGCAGCCGACGGCGGCTTCAAGACCAGCCCTGCACTCGCGGTAAACGGCGGCTATAAACGGCTGATCGCGCGTGTCAGCGACGGGACTACGGTCGGCTGCTCGACCGATGCGTTCTCGGTTCGTCCCGCTGCATTCGCGCTGAGCAACGACTTGAGCGGCACGAAAAAAGCCGGCGCGTCGTTCAATATCATCGCATCGCCGTTGAATAACTTTCTCAGCGGCACATCGAGCGGCGTCGGTGCACCGACACTAGATAACGCCAAGGCGCCGGCCGCCGGCGGCAACCAAACGCTGTTGCTGCAAACCTGGAACACCGGCGCCACGTCGGGCAGTTTCATCTACAACGACGTCGGCAGCTTCACCTTGCCCAAGGACGCCATCTACGATCGTCAGTTCGGCAATACGGCGGGCGAAGCGCAGGATCAAACCAACGGGGATTGCAATCCCGGCTCCGGCACGCCTTATTCAGCGAACACGTGCTACGGTTATTCGGGCGGGACGTGTACCAATGCGACGCCGTATGCGGCAGATGCCGCAGGCAAGTACGGCTGCGACATCGGCAGCATCGCCAGTACCAGCATGGGACGCTTCTTCCCGGATCACTACGAAGCATCGGTCGCTATGACCCAGGGCTGCTCGGCAGATGCTTTCAGTTACATGGGTCAGCCGTTCGCGATGACCGGTACGTCGACCAGCGCGATGCAAGTGAAAGCGCTTGCGGCGGGGCAGACGTTTGCGACCGGACCCGGATTGCCGTCCTACACCGGATCGTATTCGCCGCGCGCCACCGTCTGGTTCGGCGCGCAGAACGGCGCGGCCTCGACGACTGATCTCATCAAGTGCATCTCGACGACACAGAACACCAGCGCCAATCGCTGTGCGCTCACCACGCTGCCGTTCAAAACCAGCGCTTCGAACACCTGGACTGCGGGCATCTACTCGGCACCGACCGGCAGCTTCTACTTCGATCCGCCGAAAGACGCGACGACAACCGCCGATGCGACGTGGGGCCCGTACGACAGCCTCAATGTCGGGGTCAGTGTTCTAGATTCGGACGGCTCGACCTTGACGATTCCCGCAGGACAGTCGTTCGTGTTGAATGCCAGCACCTATCAAGCGATCAACGGCAGCACCGCCGCGAAACAACGATACGGCAGAATGCGCATGGCGAACGCGAGCGGATCCGATCAGGTGCCGCTGTTGCTGCCGGTATACCTCGAGTACTGGACCGGCGCCGGCTGGGCACCCAACAGCCTGGACGATTCGTGTACCAGGCTCACGACGCCGCAAACTGCCAACGGCGGCAACAGCGCCGCGTCCGCGTGCTTCGGCACGACGTGCACGAGCGCTACTTCAGGCACGGCAGGGAGCATCTACACCACGCGCGTGAAAGGCGTTGGCGCGAACGCGACGGTGCCTTCGTACAGCACGGGACTGTTCGCATACGGCCAGCGCAATGTGTTCTTCTCGCCGCCCAATGCGAGCGGAACGCTGGGCATATCGGTCGAAGCGCCGGCATGGCTGAAACTCGGCCCAAACGATCCGACCGGCATCAACCCTTCCGCAACTATCCGCTTCGGCAGCTACAACAGCCGCTTTATTTTCCTGCGCGAGAACTACTAGGCCGGTGCAGTCTCAGCGGCACTCGACACCGTTGCGCGCTCGAGACTGAGCATCATTTCAAGTGCGATGAGTTATAGAGTCTAGTTCTATAACTCACAAAAAGCGTTTTAATGAGCTATAGAAACTGGATCTATTGCTCGTGGCTGGGAACTAGGCGAATACAAGCGGCTGGGCTTCGGTCGCTCAAGGCCTGATCAGCAGGTATCATCACCGCCGTGACTGAGCGATCGGCGCTTCGTTTCATCTCTGCATTACTCGCGTCGACGGGGTCATAACCCGGCCACGACGCTTCGTTCTCGCACTTCAACCTTTTGCTACTTAACGGATGCGTTGCCGCCTGCGAGTTGTACGCGAACGCGTCACGCCAACGTACGCTCTATGAGAACAATGACCGAATCGAATTCCGGAAAAACCACGATGCCAGGCCAGCAGGCCGTCGCGGCAGCCGTGGTCGGCAACGTGCTCGAGTGGTACGACTTCGCCGTCTACGGTTATTTGGCGACCATCATCGCCAAGCAGTTCTTCCCATCGGTGGACGAGCGCACTTCGCTGCTCGCGGCGTTTGCGGCGTTCGGCGCCGGCTTTGTCATGCGTCCGCTCGGCGGCATTATCATTGGTCGAATGGGCGACGTGATGGGCCGCAAGTTCTCGCTCGTGCTCACCATATTTTTGATGGCGGTCGGTACGGTCGGCATTGGTCTCATCCCCGATTTTCAATCGATCGGTCTACTGGCACCGGTTCTTCTCGTGATCTGTCGGCTCGTACAAGGCTTTGCGGCCGGCGGCGAATGGGGTGGCTCGACGGCATTCATCGTCGAATGGGCGCCGGAGAATCGGCGCGGATTCTTCGGGAGCTTTCAGCAAGCCAGCCTGGCGTGCGGTCTGTTGCTCGGGTCCGGGATCGCCGCGCTCTTCCATACGATCTTGAGCCCGGAACAGATGGACTCTTGGGGCTGGCGCATTCCATTTCTCATCGGCGCAGCGCTGGTGCCGGTCGGCGTATACATGCGCCGCAATATTGAAGAGACACCCGCGTTTCGCGACGCCGAGAAAAGCGCCGCGCCGGATGACCGCGCACAAGGCCTCAAGCTCGCCGCGAAAGCATTCGGCTTTACTGTGTTGTGGACAGTGTCGTATTACATGATGCTCGCGTACATGCCGACCTTCACGCAGAAGTACGCAGGCTTGAGCCGCATGCAGGCGCTGTGGTCGAATACGCTCGGTCTGGTCGTATTGGTGATCGCGATTCCGATCATGGGCCATCTATCCGACCGCATCGGCCGTAAACCGCTGCTGATTGCGTGCTGCGTGAGCTTCGCCGCGCTCAGCTACCCATTCATGAATTTCATTTCGACCGGCGCGTCGTTCATCGCGGTCATTGCCGTACAGATTGCTTTTGCCGTGATGATCTCCGCGTTCTCCGGGCCGGGGCCCGCTGCAATTGCAGAAATCTTTCCGACGCGGTCGCGCTCCACATATATGTCGACCGGCTACAGCTTGGCGGTCGCGATCTTCGGCGGCTTCGCACCGTACATTGCAACGTGGTTGATCGGTGCGACCGGTTCGCCGGTGTCGCCGACGTTTTATCTGATTGGGGCGGCGCTGATTTCCACAGCGGTGATTATCAGGCTGCCGGAAACGGCGCATCAGCGGTTGGCGTGAGCTGTCGTACGGAGCCATACGATTCCGCCGGGCGTCTGGGCGGCACAGCTACCGCGTATTCACGGTAACGGCTCCCACGGCCCGGTTCCGCTCTTCGAGTACTTTGCCCCGGCCGGATTGCTCGTTTTCAGCGCAACGTCGCACACGGCGTCGCCGTCGATCTTTCGCAACTGCACCTGGGCGAGCGTCTCCGCCATGGTGTTCAAATAGCGCCACTGCTGCGTGGTAGGGGATTTTGCCCACCAGGTCACACCGGTCGCCATGAACTGATCCTGCTGTCCGTCGCCGAAGAAATCGCAACTGCCTAGCTCGCTCAGCGCATCGACGCCGAACTTGTTGTTGGGCCGCACGTCGATCGGATTGGAGATGTTGTCGCCGAACACTCCGCGTGCTCGTCTAGCGCCAGATCGCGATATGGCCGATTAACCATACCTTCTGGTATCCTTCGTGAATGGCTCTGGGGCGCTTTGAATGGGATCCTGGCAAGGATCTCGAGAATCAGCACAAACACCGGGTGTCATTCTGGGAAGCGCAATATGCGTTCGCTGATTCCAATCGCGTCATTGCGGAGGACTTGGAGCACAGCGCGAAAGAGAAGCGCTATTACTGTTTCGGCCGTGTCGAGCAGGGTGTCCTGACTGTCCGCTTTACATACCGCAACGGAATTATACGAATCTTTGGTGCTGGATATTGGCGCAAGGGAAAAGCAATTTATGACCGCGAAAATCAGATATACGAATGAACCGCTGGGCGAATATCGGATTGTGTCGGATTTTCTGCCTCCGCCTCATGAGCTCGCGTTTCGCGATGAGGGCGTAAAAGTCACCATTGCGTTGAGTAAGCGAAGCGTCGAATTCTTCAAGTCGCACGCGGCGAAGAATCAGACGCAATACCAACGGATGATCAGGCAACTGCTCGATGCGTATGTGGATGCCTACGCGCAACCTCCAACGCGCCGCTCAACCACAACGGCCCGCAAACGCACCGCCCGTTAGGTTGAGGCTGTGTAACGTCTCAGGCGGTCGGCGAAAGCGCC